>CAMTOT010000293.1 GCA_947074165.1 uncultured Bacteroidales bacterium | reverse complement strand
TCTTGGACTTCGTTTCCTACGCCACATTGAACGCAACTCGTTGCTTCTCTTTATGTGGCTTACTATGGTGCTACCGATTTATTAAAAAAGATGATAGAGATACCATCTGTCAGCAGAGATGAAAAGGAAGTAGCGGATTTGCTGGAGAATTATCTAAAGCAACACACAAATCCGGTACGCAGGAAAGGAAACAACATTTGGGCATTATCTCCTGATTTCGATTATTCACGACCTACAATACTACTTAATTCTCACATAGATACTGTTATGCCTGTAGATAGTTGGACCAAAGAACCGTTTGTGGCGGAAGAGTCTGACGACAGAATATACGGTCTCGGCAGCAATGACGCCGGCGCGTCTGTAGTATCACTGCTTCACGCGTTTCTTTTACTCACACAAAAGACTCAAAAGTACAATCTTATTTTCCTTGCCTCATGTGAAGAGGAAGTATCGGGCAAAAACGGTATTGAGAGTGTTTTACCTGAGTTAGGCAAAATTGCGTTTGCCATAGTTGGAGAACCGACCGGCATGAACGCCGCTATAGCAGAAAAAGGACTTGTAGTGATTGACGGCACCGTACATGGCAAATCCGGCCACGCGGCAAGAAACGAAGGTGTCAACGCTATTTATGAAGCTTTACCCCTTATGGAGAAACTGAAAAATTTCTCTTTTGAGAAACTTTCACCTCTTCTTGGACCGGTAAAAGTGAGTCTTACTCAGATCAACGCAGGAAAGCAGCACAATGTGGTGCCGGATCTATGTTCATTTGTAGTTGATGTCCGTACAAATGAATGTTATACTAATCAGGAAGCATTTGATATAATAGAAGAGGAACTTAAAAAAGTATCAGGAAACACGATATTCGAAATAAAGCCAAGATCAACAAGATTAAACTCTTCCGGAATAAACAAAGACCACCCGTTTGTGAAGCGCGTAGAGATGACGGGCAAAGAGCTATTCGGGTCACCTACATTATCCGACCAGTCGCTTATACCTTTTGAATCTGTAAAAATAGGCCCTGGTGATTCGTCACGCTCGCATACAGCCGATGAGTATATAAAGCATGAGGAGATACGTGAAGCGATAGAGCTTTACTACAAGCTGCTTGACGGACTCTCGCTAAAATAAATTATCCGCATATAATTCATATTAAATCAATTATAATTATGAAGTCATTAAGTACTATTTTTTTATTGTGCATCGCCGGGATACATTTGCAGGCCAGGGATATTAACCCGCAAATAACCACACACAAACTAAGCAACGGCATGAGCGTATGGCTAAGTGAAGACCACTCCCAACCTAAAATAGAAGGTGCCATACTGGTTAAAGCAGGAGCAAAAGACTCTCCAAACACAGGTATCGCCCACTATTTTGAACATATTATGTTTAAGGGGACTGATAAAATAGGTACGGTTGACTATGCCGCGGAAAAAATATTTCTTGACTCAATTGAGACTAAATATGAAGAACTGGCCATAGCCACAGATCAATACGAGATAAAAAATATACAAAGTGAGATAAATCGTCTTAGCATTGAGGCTACAAAATACGCTATACCAAATGAATTTGACAGACTCATATCAAGATACGGAGGCTCTGATCTAAATGCCTACACATCTTATGATATCACTTGCTATTTCAATACGTTCTCGCCGGGATATGAGAGAGAATGGGCGGAACTCAATTCTGAGCGATTAATAAATCCGGTATTCAGACTGTTTCAAAGCGAACTTGAAACGGTATATGAAGAAAAAAACATGTACTCGGATAATATGTTTTCCCTTGCCGCGGAAAAACTTTTAGAGCGCTTCTTCTCGCCTCATCCTTATCAACACTCAATTATCGGCAGTACGGAAAATCTTAAAAAACCGAGTCAGACTCAGATGAAAGAGTTCTTCAACGAGTATTACGTAGGCAAGAACATGGGGCTTTTCTTATGCGGGGACTTTAAGACAGACTCTATATTACCGATACTTGAAGAGAAGTTCGGCAGAATAAACGCAGGAGAAGAGAAACAAAACAACATAACTGAAATACCTGATTTTAATGGTCGCGAGGAGTTTAAGATAAAAATACCTTTTCCTCTTATCAAAGCATTCGCCAGATGCTATAGGGGCATACCGTCACAGCATGAAGACAAAGCAGCCCTTACCATAGCGTGTCGTTTACTAAACAATGATAATAAAACAGGTTTTCTTGATCAACTTGCCACTGACGACAAGCTGCTCGAGTCTATGATTCTACAATTCGATATGGCAGAAGCTGGTGCAATAGCTATAGTAGCTATTCCTAAACTTATGTTTCAGAGTTATTCAAAGGCTGAAAAACTGGTTATGCATGAGGTAAACAGGATCAAAACAGGTGATTTCTCCGACGAGATGCTTATTGCTATAAAAAATGACTTAAGAAAAAGTCAAATTCGCGAATTTGAGTCAATTAATAACAGATCAGAGCTGATGATTGAACTGTTTAGTCAGGGTTCAACCTATGAAGATTATCTGAAGCATACAGATAAGATTGATAAACTAACAAAGCAAGACATCATTGACGTAGCGAATAAATACTTCTCTGACAATTATTTATACGTAAAGAAAAAGAAAGGCAGCTATCCTAAAGACAGAGTTGAAAAGCCTGACTTCGCTCCTATTCCGGTTAATACGGAGAATAAAGCATCTGAATATGCGCTTTGTCTTGAAAATGAGTCAACTGATAAATTCCCGGAAATTAAACTTATTGATTTCAACACTTCATGCCAGAAGGTTAATCTTAACGAGTTAGTTGATTTGTATATTACTAAAAATGACGTAAACAACCTGTTTAATCTGTCTATCGGGTACAAAACAGGTACCCTTGAGGAGCCGGCTCTTGAATATCTGCCCGATTATCTGAATATGTTAGGCACAGAGTCTATGTCATATAAAGAACTTTGCGATAAACTGCAACAGCTTGGCTCAACGATATCATTTGAGGCAAAAAATCAGACTTTCAATATAAATATAGATGGGTTTGATGAGAACTTTGATGAAACATTAGCTATTCTTTCAGACTTTATCAACAATGCCAAAGGAGATAAAAAAATGCTTAAGCAAATAGCAAGCAGTATAAAGATGGGTGAAAAAGCACAAACTAAAGACCCTCGCAACGCTGCCAACGCACTTCTGAAGCGTGTGATGTACGGCGAAGATTCTCCTTTTATTAAAGCGATCAAGTCATCGGAAATAAAAAGCATGAATCCTCAGGCACCTATTGATATTTTTAAAAGACTGACGCGTACATCATGCAATGTTCACTATTCCGGCACTTTATCTAAAGAGGATATCTCTCAACAGATAGCTTCCGCTATCAACGCAGATAAGGTTAATCTGAAAGGTTCGATTAATTATTACATCGAACCTGCCGAATACAGCAAACCTATCGTTTATTTCTTTAACTCACCAAAATCAAGACAGGCTGTGATATACGGATATACTTCTTCTGAAAATCCTGTTAGAAAAGATGAACGAGTGACAGGAGAACTATTCAATTATTATTTCGGAGGTGGAGACATGACTTCGCTGATGTTTCAGGAGGTGAGAGAGTTTCGCTCGCTGGCATACGGCACAAGATCATCATTAATGTTCGCACCAAGCATGCTTGGTGATAAGAAATTCGGTCTAATCACATTCTTGTCTACACAAAATGACAAAACAATAGAGGCAATGACACTTGTTGATTCACTAACTCATAACATGCCGGTTTACGCGGAAAGATTTACAACCAATAAACGAGGCATGATAAATAGTGTAAACAACAGATACCCTACATTTCGCAACCTGTCAGAAAGAGTATCCCTGGCTTATGACAACGGAGAGTCAGAAGATATAAATACAAGATATAAAACACTTTCTGACATAACAGACCAACAAGTTATTGATTTTTATAACAAAAACATCAAAACCGCAAATACCGTATATATCATTGTAGGCGACAAAAAGGCTCTTGACATGGATGCCATTTCAGCCTTCGGCGAGATAATTGAGGTAAAGAAGAACTTTATATTCAGATAATATTACACGGTTTTAAGAAACATATTATTAAAGCAGAAGAGGCTGTCTAACAAGTTTAGTCAGTCTCTTTTTTTATGCAAAAAAAATGGATGATCCGTGCCTTTTCAAAAATCTCCCAACCAATACTATATAT
>CAMTOT010000292.1 GCA_947074165.1 uncultured Bacteroidales bacterium | reverse complement strand
CTCACCTTCGCGTGATTCAGAATATTGGTATGGCTCGTATCGACCCTATTATGTACAATGGCGTTGAGATCGTACCTATCCAGTTTCTTAAAGCCGTGCTTCCTAATCCGGGAGAACTTGGTGAAAACTATACTGGCGAAACATCAATCGGATGTCGTATCAAAGGTACAGACAAAGAGGGCGAAGAGCTTACTTACTACGTTTATAACAACTGTAAACACCAGGAAGCTTACAACGAAACCGGCGCTCAGGGCGTTAGCTATACAACAGGTGTACCTGCTATGATCGGAGCTATGATGTTCCTTAAAGGCGAATGGGTACGTCCGGGTGTATGGAACGTAGAAGAGTTTAATCCGGATCCGTTTATGGAACAGCTTAACAAACAGGGTCTTCCTTGGCACGAGGTGTTCAATTCAGATCTTGAACTGTAATAAGCTAAACCTACAATATTTAAAGGCGAAATGAGAGCAATCTTATTTCGCCTTTTTTAATACACAATACCTTCAGCGTATCAATTTATACTTTGAGGTTCGTAATTTATACACTATCTTTGATAAAGCATTTTAAGTAGAATACCATCAGTATAAATAAAAAAAACAATAAATTATGGAACTTAAAGTTGGCGATAAAGCACCTCAACTTCTTGGTGTTAATCAGGATGGTAAAGAAATAACATTAGATCAGTTTAAAGGAAAAAAAGTAATTCTTTATTTTTATCCGAAAGATAATACTCCCGGTTGCTCGGCTGAAGCATGCTCTTTAAGAGACGGCTACAGTGAACTGCAAAACGCAGGATACGAAGTAATTGGCGTAAGCAAAGACAGTCAGAAATCTCACAGAGGTTTTATAGAAAAAAAGGAACTTCCTTTTAATCTTATTTCTGACGAAGAGCTTACATTGCAGAATCAGTTTGGTGTATGGCAGGAAAAGAAAATGTGCGGAAGAGCTTATATGGGAACTGTACGCAAGACATTTATCATTGACGAAAACGGCATTATCGAAAAAATTATCGATAAGGTCAATACAAAAGATTCTGCAAACCAGGTTCTAAATGGAAAATAATATTCAACAAACTCTTTTTATGAGCGAACAGGAACAAAAAAAATCCGCTCCTTCACTTGAAAAGCTAAAAGCTCTTCAGGCTGCAATGGACAAAATTGAAAAGAGCTTCGGAAAAGGCTCTATTATGAAAATGGGTGACGACCACGTAGAAGAAATCGGAGTTATTCCAACTGGTTCTATCGGTCTTAACGCCGCGCTTGGCGTAGGTGGTTTACCTAAAGGACGTATCATTGAAATATACGGACCTGAATCTTCTGGTAAAACGACTCTTGCTATCCACGCTATCGCTGAAGCGCAGAAAGCCGGAGGTATTGCGGCGTTTATTGACGCTGAACATGCGTTTGACCGTTTCTATGCTGAAAAACTTGGCGTTGACATTGAGAACCTGCTTATTTCACAGCCGGACAACGGTGAACAGGCTCTTGAGATTGCGGAACAGCTAATACGCTCATCTGCTATCGATATTATCGTTATCGACTCTGTAGCTGCACTTACTCCTAAAGCTGAAATTGAAGGCGATATGGGCGACTCAAGAATGGGTCTGCAGGCGCGCCTTATGTCTCAGGCTCTTCGTAAACTTACCGCTGCTATCAATAAAACAAATACTACTTGTATTTTCATCAACCAGCTTCGTGAGAAGATCGGCGTTATGTTTGGTAACCCGGAAACAACAACTGGTGGTAACGCTCTTAAATTCTACGCTTCTGTACGTATCGATATTCGCCGTGCTTCTCAGCTTAAAGATGGCGACGAGGTGATCGGAAGCCAGGTGCGCGTTAAAGTTGTGAAGAATAAAGTAGCTCCTCCTTTCCGCAAAGCTGAATTTGACGTTATGTTTGGACAGGGTATCTCTAAAGATGGCGAGATCGTAGATCTTGGCGTTGATAAAGGTATAATCAAGAAAAGCGGTTCTTGGTTTAGCTACGGAGATACAAAACTTGGACAGGGACGTGACGCGGCTAAGAAAACAATCGCGGACAATCCTGAACTTGCAGAAGAACTTGAAGGTCTTATCATGGAGGCTCTTAACAAGACAGAAGAATAATTATCAGATGTTTAGAGCTTAAAAGCTAAGAATATTGCAAGATGAATATTGATCTTATTGCATAAAAATATAAGAGGAATCGATTTTTTCGGTTCCTCTTTTTTTTACCCTACGCCGATAAGATATATAATGATTATAACCTCACTCCATATCGGTTATATACACAGATTATTCATCGCCAAAAGCATTATCGTAAATCCCCCAACTACATATATATATGCAACGCCTGTTGCCGATATCGGCAACAGGCGTTTCCCTCTTTGGAATCCGTTGATTCCGAAGTCGGAATCAGCCGTTGCACTTTCCGGTAATGGGAGTTGCATATATAGTATGAGTTGGGAGATTTTTAAGAATAGATTACTGTTTAATTATATATCGCTGAAAAAGCATGCATAATGATGAAAAATGAATCAAAAAAAAGGGTATATCCTAACCGGATATACCCTTTTTTGCTTTTATTGAAATTGGTAATCAGCGATTACTTGTTTTCAAACATTTTATAGAAATCTTCTACAGAGATAGCTTTTTCTTCAAGAGTTACAAGTCCTTTAAGAGCAGCGATGATTTTCTCTTCTGTAGCGCGATCGATTAGATTGCGTGCAGTTTCTTTGTTTTTCAACATTTCTTTAGCGTAGTTGTCAAGCATCTCATCAGGAATATTTGACATACCATACTGAGCAAGCTGAGCCTGTACAGCGCGGCGAGCGATATCCATGATATCAGACTCTTCTACTTTAATATTGTTATCCTTAACAAGTTTTTCTTTTACAAGGTGCCATGTAAGCTCAGGAAGCATTTTTGGCATCTCTTCTTCAACCTGCTCAGCTGTACGGTTTTCGTTTGTAGCAACCATCCAACGTTTAAGGATTTCAACCGGCATATCAAGGTTACCTACTTTTTCAAGAAGGTAAGTTTTTGAATCGATACCGAATTTATAATCTGATTCAGGAGCAAGCTGCTCAACGATCATCTCGCGAACTTTTGCTTTGAATTCTTCTTCAGTTTTTACATCTTCACCAAATACGTTTTTGTATAGCTCTTCGCCAAGTTCAGCCGGTACGTAGTGAGTGATTTCGTTTACAGTGAAACGGAAGTTAGAAGTTAGACCTTCGATATCTTCTTTTTTCATTTTCAACATTGCAGATACTTCAGAAGCGTTGTTTTCTGTAGCAGTCATTGGGTTGAAATCTACTGTAGCGAATTTTTTGATTTCTGCGAATTTAGCTTTCTCTTCTTCGTTTTTGTAGTAGTTTGGCATAAGAGCCGCACCTTCTACAAAGATACCACCTTCTTTGATGTTACCGTTTTCATCCAACTCAGCAAGATCACCTTTAAGCATATCTTTTTCTTCAGCTACTTCTACCTGCTCGTAAGTACCGAAACGTCCCTGAAGAGCTTCTACCTGTTTGCTTACCATATCTTCAGTTACTTCGATATTGTAGAAAGGAATTTTATCTTCTTTAGACAGGCTTACGCTGAATTCAGGAGCGATAGCTACATCAAAACAGAATACAAGATCTTTATCAGAATCAAAATCAATTGGTTCCTGTGTCTGGCTTGGCATTGGTTCACCAAGTACATTCAAGTTATTTTCACGAATGTAAGAGTAAAGCTGCTCACCGATTAGTTTGTTGATTTCGTCAGCCTGAATCTGTTTTCCGTACATTTTTTTGATCATGCCCATTGGAGCCATTCCTTTACGGAAGCCAGGGATGTTTGCTTTTTGACGGTATCCGCGAAGTGTTTTTTCCACTGCCGGTTCAAAATCAGCTTTTGCAATCGTAACCTTGATTACAGCGCTTACATTGCTAATGTTTTCTTGTGAAACGTTCATTCTTTCGAATTTATTTATTGTTAAAATATTCTTTTTACCAACCGACCATGGTATTTTGTGTCTAAGCACATTACACACAATCTAATTTTAGGTCTGCAAAGATATGCAGTTTATTTTGATTAACAAACACAGATGATAATTATTACTTTTAAATAATAAAAAAACATCTTTTAAAAATTGTAAATACGAATTATTTCCTTTTCTTTGCGTTAGAGATCGGAAGAGCACACGTCTGAACTCCAGTCACCGCTCATTACCTCGT
>CAMTOT010000291.1 GCA_947074165.1 uncultured Bacteroidales bacterium | reverse complement strand
GATAATGAGCGGTGACTGGAGTTCAGACGTGTGCTCTTCCGATCTAGTCTCCTTTATTATCAGGACAAGCGTCGTGAAGCCCCTCTATGCTCTGGAATATAATTTCCACGTCTGCTTTGGTACCTTTCGGAGTCAGCATTTCCGCTATCTTTTTAGATATCTGCTGCGCCGTAAACGGTTTATAAATCTCTTTTACATGATTTACAATCTCCTCTTTTGGCAAACCGACCTGGGCTTTAGATTTCTTATATACATCTTTTAGTATATGCTCCTGATCTGTATCTTTCAACAGTTCAACTGCGGCACGGAAAGCAATAAACTCACCCATACGCGACATATCTATACCGTAACAGTCAGGATATCTAATCTGAGGCGAAGACGATACGATAACAATCTTCTTCGGATTAAGAGTATCAAGTATCTTGATAATACTCTGACGAAGCGTTGTCCCCCTCACAATTGAGTCATCAATAACCACAAGATTATCTTTACCCTCATGTACCGAACCGTAAGTAACATCGTAAACGTGAGCAGCAAGATCATTTCTCGAATTACCTTCAGCGATGAAGGTTCTTAGTTTAATATCTTTTATCGCGATCTTCTCTATGCGTACTTTCTTAGAAAGAATATCTGCGATCTCCTCTTGTGTAAGTGAAGCACCTTTTTCTTTAATAAGAGTGGTTTTCTTCTGATTCAGATAGTTCTCAAAACCGTCAATCATACCGTAATAAGCAACCTCGGCCGTGTTAGGTATGAATGAGAAAACAGCATTATCAATATTGTTATCAATTGATTTCAAAATCTCAGGAACAAGGTTTTCTCCAAGCTTTTTGCGCTCCTGATAAATAACTTTATCACTCCCGCGTGAGAAATAAATTCGTTCAAAAGAGCATTTTTTCACCTCTTTTGGTTCATTAATCTGCGAAAGGTGCATCTCTCCCGCTTTATTTACAATTATACCCTGACCCGGCTGAAGTTCCTGTACCGTTTCAAATGGCACACCCAGCGCAGTTTGTATAACAGGACGCTCTGAGGCAATCACTACTATTTCATCATCGGCATAATAAAAAGCCGGGCGTATACCCCATGGGTCACGGAATGTAAAACAGTCGCCGCTTCCGGTCAGACCACAGATCACATATCCGCCGTCCCAGTTAGGACTCGCGCTTTTTAATACATTTTCAATATTAAGATTATCCTCAATAGCCATCGTAACATCCATACCGTCCTTACCTTCAGCTTTAAACTGTTTGTACAGACGTTCTACTTCACGGTCAAGGCGGTGCCCTACCTGTTCAAGCATTATATATGTATCAGCATATTTTCTCGGATGTTGACCATCAGCAGTGATTTCGGCAAAAATTTCATCAACGTTAGTTAAGTTGAAGTTTCCGCAAAGAGTAAGATTTTTTGCTCTCCAGTTATTTCTTCTGATAAACGGATGAACATATACAAGCCCCGAACGGCCCGTTGTGCTGTAGCGAAGATGGCCCATGTATATTTCACCGGCAAAAGGCAATACATTTTTGGCATAAGTAGCATCTCTCAGCACATCGGCCGAAAGATCCTTATAATTTTGGTGCACTGCATCAAAGATCTCTGTTATCGCTCCCGAACCCATAGCTCTTTCTCTGAAAAGATACTCTTCGCCCGGATGAGCTTCCATTTTCAAACATGCCAATCCGGCCCCTTCCTGACCTCTATTGTGCTGTTTCTCCATCATCAAGTATAGTTTGTTAAGACCGTACATCCACGTACCATACTTTTCCTGATAATATTCAAGTGGTTTCAGCAATCTTACCATTGCCACCCCACACTCGTGTTTTAATTGCTCCATCTGTTCTACAAAGGTAGTTTGATTATAATTTGGAATTGCGCTGCAAATATAATCGAAAGAGTGATAATTTTTAGCATAAATATTTAAAATAAAGATTGAAGATTAACATAAAAATAGATTTTTGCTATCCTTTTCATTATCATGAAAGAGTTTTGTTTGTTTCAATTTATTTCACAATACACAGCATCATACTACGAAATCGCATGAATTTGAGGTTAATAGCTTAAATTTATTGTATATACGCATTTTTTTGTAATTTTGACTCCGCGATTTAACGAACATTGCAAATGGCGATACCGTTTGCAATATTAGGATTAATACTTTAATAATATAAAAATGAAAGCTTACGTATTTCCTGGGCAGGGTGCTCAATTCGTAGGTATGGGTAAAGACCTGTACGAATCATCAGATAAAGCACGCGAACTATTCGAAAAAGCAAATGAAATATTAGGTTTCCGTATCACGGATCTTATGTTCAACGGCACAGACGAAGATCTTCGTCAGACGAAAGTTACTCAGCCCGCTGTTTTTCTTGTTTCTGTTATTCCGGCTCTTATTAATGACGATATTAAACCAGACATGGTAGCGGGTCACTCTCTTGGCGAGTTCTCGGCTCTTGTTGTTTCAGGTGCTCTTTCTTTTGAAGACGGACTTACCCTTGTTTCAAAACGTGCTATCGCGATGCAGAAAGCATGTGAACTACAGCCATCTACTATGGCAGCTATTCTTGGACTGGCTGACGAAAAGGTAGAAGAAATTTGCGCTACAGTTGAGAATAAAATCGTTGTTCCTGCAAACTACAACTGCCCGGGACAAATCGTTATCTCTGGTTCAATAGAAGGCGTTGACGAGGCTTGTACTAAAATGACAGAAGCCGGTGCTAAACGCGCTCTTAAACTTAATGTAGGTGGTGCATTCCACTCTCCTATCATGGAACCTGCTCGCGGGGAACTTGCGGAAGCTATAGTAGCAACAACGGTAATGACACCAAACTGTCCGATATATCAGAATGTTGACGCAAAACCTCATACTGACCCTATCGAGATTAAAGAAAACCTTCTTATGCAGCTTACTGCTCCTGTAAGATGGACACAGTCTGTTGTTAATATGATTGCTGACGGAGCTGTTTCTTTCACAGAAGTAGGACCGGGCAACGTTCTTCAAGGTCTTGTTAAGAAAATTGACAGAAGCGTAGAAGCTAAAGGTTTATAATATTCAAATTATACTATATTTCGATAAAAGGAGGTCTGTTTACGACCTCCTTTTTTGTTCACCAATATGCACTTATTTATTTAATAATGAGCTAATTTAAACTACGTCTAAATGAAAGGTTAATCTTTTTTTCTCATTATTAACGAGTTATCTATTTTGCCATAAAGTATTTTTTTTCTAAATTAGCGGACAGAAAATTAATATTTATTTGATTATCTATTAACTGCTATGTGATTTTCTCTTCCGGATACGCTAAGTAGCGCGTTTCCGGCATCCAACTTTTAGCATAGAATATTATATATCCAAAATGAAAAAACTATTACTAAAAGCTTTCGCAGCGTCTGTCTGTGCGCTGCTTTTTACAACTAATCTGTCCGCTCAAACTACTACGGAAGTACACAGTCAGATGCACAGAAATATGCTTGCAGACCATATTAATATGGCGAAAGAGTTTAATCTGCTTGACTCTCTTGCATCAGTTTATAAACTGCAAAACGAACTTGATCAGTTCCCGGCTCTCGACCTTTACGATTCATGGGATGACTCATCTCTCGCTAGAGCATTAGGGGTGGGTGTAAAGATTCCTGATTCAATGAGAATAGACGTTTCTAAATATGTTCCTCCTACAACCGGACATGTAACGTCTAATTTCGGATGGCGACGCCGACGCATGCATAAAGGCATAGATCTTAAAGTACAGGTAGGCGACACGATCCGCTCTGCTTTCGACGGTAAAATACGTATACGAAAATATGAAAGACGCGGATATGGATATTACCTTGTAGTACGCCACTCAAACGGACTTGAAACTGTATACGGACACCTTTCAAAATTCCTTGTTGAACAAGATCAATTGGTAAAAGCCGGCGAGCCAATCGCTCTTGGCGGTAATACCGGACGCTCAACCGGAGCTCACCTACATTTTGAAACCCGCTTTATGGGCGTTGTGATCAATCCTAATGAGATTATCGATTTCAAAAACTACGTGGCTCATACAGATACTTATCTGTTTCAATCAAAACGCTCTCAGGCTATTGCGACAGGCAGTATGGGACCTGACGGCATTGCCTATCACCGTGTGAAAAGCGGAGATACACTTGGTGCTATAGCAAGAAGATACGGTGTCAGTGTTGACAGAATATGCAGATATAACAATATATCAAAAACTTCAACTT
>CAMTOT010000290.1 GCA_947074165.1 uncultured Bacteroidales bacterium | reverse complement strand
GCCGCCGTTTTATACAAGAGACGCTTATCGATTTAGTTCGGTAAGCGTCTTTTTTGTATCCGTTTATGTTTGTTATATATTAAATGAATGTGACTTATCTCATTTTAATAATATTATATGCATAAAATAGGTATTTAATAATTATTTTTGTAAAAATAACGACCGTATAACAGATATAACAATAACATATTGAGATGTTTAATGTTATCATCTCTACAATATCCTGTAATATATGGCGTATAACTAAATAATTATAAGTTAGGAAATGGTTGATGTTAATAAGATAAGACAGGATTTCCCGATACTGGAGAGATCAATTTATAATAAGCCATTAATATATTTAGATAATGGCGCGACAACACAGAAACCCAGATGCGTCGTAGAAGCGATATCAGAGGGTTATTATAATACAAACGCGAATATCCACAGAGGTGTACATTTTTTAAGTCAGGAAGCTACTGAGGCGCATGAAAATGCGCGAAAGAGGGTACAGAAATTTCTCAATGCAGAGAGTTCTGATGAAATAATCTTCACAAGAGGCACTACTGAGGCAATAAATCTTGCAGCATCTAGCTATGGAGATAAGTTTTTGAAAGAAGGAGATGAAGTAATTCTCTCGGAAATGGAACATCACGCGAATATTGTACCGTGGCAGATGTTGAGAGAGAGGAAAGGGATAGTTATAAAGGTAATTCCAATGAATGACAAGCAGGAGCTTGATATGGAAGCCTACAGATCACTTTTTACGGAAAATACTAAATTTGTATCTGTGACACATGTCTCGAATGTATTGGGGACAGTCAATCCGGTGAAAGAGATTATCGATATAGCGCATTCACACAATGCAAAAGTACTGATAGACGGAGCTCAGTCAGTACCCCACCTAAAAGTGGATGTGCAGGCTCTTGATGCTGATTTTTATGTTTTCTCAGCACATAAGATTTACGGACCTACAGGAATAGGTGTTTTGTATGGGAAGAAAGAGCTTTTGGATGCGATGCCTCCTTATCAGGGTGGTGGAGAGATGATAGCTACAGTCTCATTTGACAAAACAGTCTATAATGAGTTGCCATATAAATTTGAAGCAGGTACACCCGACTATATCGGATCTACGGCACTTGCAAGGGCTTTAGACTATGTAGAAGATATTGGTCTGGAGAATATAGAGGCTTATGAAGCCGAGCTTCTTGAATATGCCACATCGGAATTAAAGCAAATACCCGGAGTAAAGATATATGGAAACGCTTCGCATAAAAGTGCCGTATTATCGTTCCTTATAAATGATATTCATCACTATGATATGGGTATGATTTTGGATAAACAGGGTATAGCCGTGAGAACGGGACATCACTGTGCGCAGCCTTTAATGTCTGCTTTGGGAATAGAAGGGACAGTCAGAGCATCTTTTTCATTTTATAATACGAAGGATGAAATAGATATGTTTATAAGAGGAGTAAAGAGGGCTGTCGATATGTTTAGTTAATATATATTTAGCAAAGAAATCCGAAGATTCGGATTATGCGATTAACAGAAAATTTAATGAAACAAATACTGTATTTAATAATAATTATTATTACTCTCTCATCCTGTAAAAAAACAAACTATACGATAGAAGGACGAGTACTTACCGAAGTGGAGGGAGAGATGATTTATCTTAAAGTGTCTGGGGAAGACAGTAATATCGCGATAGATAGTACAGTGATCACAAACGGACGATTCCATTTTGGAGGTTATATAGACAATCCTCAAATGGGATATTTATATTGCTCGAATATACCAAATGGGTATCCTATTGTAATAGAACCGGGAAAGATAGAAATAAGTATATTAAATGATGTGCGCATATCCGGAACGAATAGTAATAATATTCTTAATAATTATCTTGTCAAGTTTCATCATACTACAAGTAAGAAGATGGAAATAAAGAATCTTGAGAAAGAGAATATTCTAAAGAATGATAATAAGTCTATTTCTGCCCTTGTAGAAGAATTCGATTCTATACAGAGTGACTATATCGATTTCTGTGTAAACTTCATCGAGGCAAATAATACATCTATAGCGGGAGCTTACGTTTTATATAAAAACACTGCTCTTTTTGATGAGTATAGTTTAGAGAAGATATATTCTAATACATCTGATGTGTTTCGTAGTTCGCTGGAGGGACGCAAAGTGGCACTATTCCTGAATGGTTTAAAGAACAGTGCAGTCGGTAGAAAATATACTGACGTAGAGCTCCAGAATATAGACGGGGAGAGAGTTTTTCTATCCGACTATGTTGGGAACCATAATTATGTGCTACTTGGCTTCTGGGCTACATGGTGTGAACCATGCAGAAGGGAGTTACCTCTCATAAATAAGATATATGATGAATATCATAACAGGGGAGTGAAGATTGTCTCTGTATCACTTGATAGTGATAGTGTAGATTTGAGGAGATATTTGTCTAATGCCTCGCTTAGGTGGGACGTTTTGTCTGATTATAAAGGATGGCAAAGCAAAGCGGCAAGTACATATTCAGTCAATCAGATTCCCGCTTCTCTGCTTATTAATAAGGACGGAGTAATAGTTGCGAGGAATATTCCATTGTCCATATTATCAGAAGAATTAGATAAGATTATTTCAGAATAATAAACTGAACAAAAAACATAAAAGGTCGTTTTAGATATAAAACGACCTTTTATGTTTTATATAGCAACAAAAGACGGATTGCCCGATAAAATACTTGATACCGCCAAAAAGGTACTTACAGATCTTGGATTTTCAAGATACAGAGCTGATTTGTGGGATAGAATATTAGTCCTGGCAGCAATAATACTTATAGCCTACCTGTCTTATATTTTCTTTTCGAAAGTAGTCATAAAACTAATCAGGTATCTAATCTCGCATTCAAGACTGAACGTGGATCGTTTCCTTTTTGAACGAAAGTTCTTCCATCATCTGTTTGGTCTTATCCCTCCTATAATAATACTGTTTCTTCTGCCGTTATCTTTTGATACGTCATACAGTAAATTGCTTAATATATTTGATAAAGCAATAAATATTTATCTCATTTTTATCTTTTCCCGCATCCTGATTTCTCTTATAGAAGCCGGTTTTGATTATTATCTGATGCGTCATGATATGGCAACCAGTCCTTATAAGGGAGCTGTTGAGATGGCCAGGCTTTTTATTAACTGTATAATGATACTTACTATTGTCGGGGTTTTAATGAATCTTAAACTTAGTAATGTTTTAACAGGCCTTAGTGCATTCGCCGCAGTATTGGTTTTAATATTTAAAGATACCCTTTTAGGCTTTATAGCCGGAATGCAGCTGGCACAAAATAAGATGGTTAAGATAGGAGACTGGATTACTGTGCCAAATACAAATGCGAACGGGGTAGTGATAGAGGTAAATATACTCACGGTGAGAGTTCAGAACTTTGATAATACACTTGTGTATGTACCTTCATATACACTTGTGACAGGTTCTTTTCAAAACTGGTGTGGTATGGTTGAATCAGGTGTAAGGAGAATTAGCAAATCAATTTATATTGATGTTACCACAATCAAAGCTATACAACCAGAAGAGGTAGATACGTTTTTGTCAGACAAAAGTATAATGAGATTCCTTAATAGTAAGAATACGACGACGTTTACAAACGATAAAGAGAATCCTGATATGAAAACTAATCTCGGAGTATTCAGAACCTGGTTATCTCTTTATCTTGAAAGCCATCCTAATGTAACTGACAATCCTTATAAAATAATCCATAACCTCCCTGCGGTTGGATCCGGCATGCCGATTGAACTAATATTTTTTATAACCACTACCGACTGGGAAAAATTTGAAAATATACAATCTGAAATATTTGAGGAGATAATGTGTATCCTGCCAGCTTTTGGATTATCTCAGTTTCAGTATACAGCTTATATTCCTGAAGAGATTAAAGATAAACAATAGTAATAGTCCTTATTATATGACATAAAATGGACTTGCGTGTCAATAAATATATAATATTGTATTTATTAGCATACATTTAACTTTATTATAATGATATAGTTTAAAATATGTTATTACTTTTGTAGTGAAATAAAGGTTAGAGATAGAATTAGAATTGGTGTATTATTTTGGGAGGAAGGAGCTTGTGAAAGTTCCTCCTTCGTTTTTTTAACCATATACGATATTCTTGCTTAAGCGGTGATTATCGCATCTCTGCCAACACAGTATTGAATTACTTTGCGGTGAC
>CAMTOT010000289.1 GCA_947074165.1 uncultured Bacteroidales bacterium | reverse complement strand
TTGCATTCGGGAGTGACGTGTTTTGTACAAATGTATATATAACAGACATTTTACTAACATCAATATTCGTGCATAAAAGGTATAAAAATCGTTCATAAAAGATTTTTACATCATTAATGCCTTAATAACTACTATATGCATTTGCTCATTTTCATTAATAAATTTAAATTTGTTTATTAACTTTTTACACAATGAAAAACATCATTTTAACGACGATACTACATCTTATTTTGTGCATTTCTTACTCATGTTTTGCCTCATCAGAAAGTTATTATATTAAGAGACTTGGCATGGAAGACGGTATGTCAAGCAATTATGTAGTTGATATAACTCATGACCGACAAGGGTATATATGGATAGCAACCGGCGCCGGAGTAAATCGGTTTGACGGTAATTCTTTTAAATTATATAATGAGAAAAATTCATCACTGACCGGCTGCAATGTAAACGCTGTGTTAGGAGATCCGTATCGAGATAAAGTATGGGTGGCTATACTTCGTAAAGGCTTGTTTTGTTTTGATTACAGCACAGAAACTTTTACACAGATATCAATCAATACTCTAAATGTAAAAACTGAGAATATATCAGATCTGATAATGGCATCTGACAGCGGATTGTGGATTACTGACTTTAAATCCGGCATATATCACTACAATCCGGATAACGATAAAACAACTGAATTTAATTCGTCAGAGCTTCCTTGTATCGAGGAGAAATTTAATACAGCCGTTGATGACGGCATGGGCAATCTGTATATAGGCAGTAAAGACGACGGACTTTGTGTATTGTCACTAAAAGATAAATCGGTAAAACACTACACATCCGATAATAATGAGAATTCAATTCCTGACAACTGTGTAAACTCTATACTCATAGATAAAGATAAAAATATCTGGATTGGTACAAATAATGGTTTATCGCTGTTTAATCCGACCTCAGAAAAGTTTATAAATTTCAAGAATATACCGGAGAAAAAACATTCTCTTATCTCAGATCAAATATGGGAGATAAAACAAATGTCGGACGGAAGGATATGGATAGGCACTAATATGGGTGGCATAAGCATACTTAATATGAAGGAGAATGCTTTTATTGCTCCCGAAGATATTTCTTTTGAGAATATCAAAGCTTCAAATGACGAAAAAGGATTGTCAGGACCTAACGTAAGAAGTATACTTGAAGACACATTTGGAAATATATGGATAGCAAACTATCGTGGTGGAGTAGACTTCATCAGCCACACACAACCTGTTTTTAATATTAAACCATTCAATCTCGAAGGTGGTGATTCATTCAATCATAAGCAGGTATGGGGAATAATCACTACATCTACAAACGAACTATGGATGTGTGGGGATGGAGAGATTGCAGTATATAAGAATATGAAGAAAAACAAAACGTTCTCGCTTATTCAATATGGAGCTATGCCCAACACCCATGTAAATGTACTTCTTACTGATAAAAATGAAAATATCTGGATGGGAACATATAAAAATGGTATTTTCTATTATGATAGCAAGACAGAAACAATCATGCGTCCGGGCGACAAATCGATGTGTTATCTGGATGTATGTTGCTTTTATGAAGAATCCGACGGCAAAATACTGATAGGTACACAAACAGGAGTTTATAGTTTCAAAGACGGTAAAATTAATAAGGAAACTAAGATAAACCGACTATTACAAAACTCAATGATACATGGAATATGTCGCGATAAGAACGGCAAATTATGGTTAGGTACGTTTGGTGACGGAATATATATATTTGACAATAACAATGAACTTGTCAACCATATACAATCGGCAAAGGGATTCTCATCCAATGCGATAAGCCATATGATAGTGGATCAAAAAGGGCGCATTATAACCGCGACAAGGAATGGAATAAATCTATTTACCGATATTAATAATCCCGATAATTATGAAACATTTGACGCTTCAGATAATCTTGCAAATATAAATGTCAGAGCTTTGCAATTAGACAATGATGGCAATATATGGGTAAGTACAAATGGCGGAATTTCGCGCTTTGATGAAAAAGAAAAACGTTTTTATAATTATTCCCATCATGACGGAGTACCTATCGGAGATTTTATGGATGGGTCTGCAAGTATTGATAATAATGGAATGATATACTTTGGTTCTCAAAACGGCGTATGCTATTTCAATCCTAAGAATTTTGCGGAGAAAATTAATATCTCACCTGTAAGAATAACAGGATTTTCTGTTTATAGTAAAAATACGGAGAATCGTGATAGTGAGACTTCTTACCCCACGAAAAACGTTACTATTGAATTACCACATAATCGTAATACATTTAAAATTTCGTTTAACGTACTTGACTTCGCTCAAAACAATCAGACGGAATATGAATATATGCTTGACGGTTTAGAAAAAATATGGTACAATACCCACGGTGAAAATTATGTTATATTTCGTAATATTCCTCCAGGAAAATATACATTCAAGGTTCGCGCCAGAATACGCAATCAAGCATGGGAAAACGCATGGTCGGATATAAATATAAAAATTGCCAGCCCTTGGTGGCTGTCAACCTGTGCCTGTCTGATTTATTTATTAATAATTATCATAGCCGTTTACACGTTATTACGCTTTTATAAAAGAAAAGTTGATCTTGAAAGTTCACTTGAGGGAGAGCGAAAAAGAACCTCAGACATACAAGAACTCAACGATGAAAGAATAAGATTTTATACAAATATCACACATGAGCTCCGCACTCCGCTGACTCTTATATTAAGTCCACTGGAGGACCTTTTGTGTGATAAATCATTGTCATCACAACATTTAAATCGCATAAGCATAGTACACGATAGCGCGACAAGGTTGCTAAATCTCATTAATAGCATACTTGAATTCAGAAAAACAGAAACACAAAACAGAAAACTATCCGTAGTAAGAGCTGCACCGGGTACTCAAATATATGAGATTGGATTAAAATATAAAGAGCTTAATCCTAACCATCGTGTTGAGTATAATATTAATATAGAGGATAATGAGACGAAGATCTTCTACGATCAGGAAATATTAACCACAATACTCGATAATTTACTTAGTAATGCATCTAAGTATACTGCTGAAGGGTCAATTACACTAAGTTTAAATTATAATACATGGCAGGATGTGAGATACGCCGTAATATCAATAAGAGATACCGGTTACGGTATCCCTCATGAGTCACTTCCTTATATATTCGACAGATATTATCAGGTTAAGAGTAAATATCAGGCTTCAGGTTCCGGTATTGGACTTGCTATTGTAAAAGCTCTTTGTGAGCTACATGAAATGAAGCTTGATGTTGAGAGTACTGCAGGTGTAGGAACTTGCTTTACTATAAGTATGCTTGCGGATAATAATTATCCAAATGCCATGCATACAGAAAAGACAGAATCGGAACCGGAAATATTTGTATCGTCAGAGTCTGACAATACAAATAATCAGACAGACGCCAAACCAATTATGCTCATTATAGATGATAATACCGAACTAAGAAATTATATAAAATCATACTTCGCTGATTTTTTTGACGTTCTAACGGCAGAAAATGGGAAAGAAGGGATAGAGATAGCCCAGACTCGTATACCTAATATTATTATTAGTGATATAATGATGCCTGAAATGGATGGTATTGAGATGTGCAGATTAATAAAAGAGAATATATGTACAAGTCATATACCGATAATCTTGCTTACGGCTAAAGATTCATCTTCCGATAAAGAAACCGGTTATGGAGTTGGTGCCGATTCATATCTGACTAAACCATTTAGCGCAAAACTGCTTCACAGCCGTGTTAATAACCTTTTAGAAATGCGCAAAAAGATTGCTGCCGGAATTAGCCTTAATGCTAAAAACAGTGAATTGACGGGTAGTACTCAACACTCATTAAGTCCGCTTGACAGTAGATTTATTGAAAAAATAAATAATATAATAGAGGAACATCTTGACATGCAAAAGATGGATGTTTCATTTATTGCAGATAAGATGTGTATGAGCCACTCTACTCTGTACAGAAAGATAAAAGCTGTTACCGACATGTCGTCAAATGAATATATACGTAAAGTTAAATTGTGTAATAGCGCCCGTTTGCTTATTGAAAACAGATTTACAATATCTGAAATTTCATATATGACAGGCTTTAGCAGCGTAGCGTATTTTCGACAATGTTTTAAGGATGAATATAAAATGTCACCTTCTGAATATCTAGATCGGAAGAGCACACGTCTGAACTCCAGTCACCGCTCAGTATCTCGTA
>CAMTOT010000288.1 GCA_947074165.1 uncultured Bacteroidales bacterium | reverse complement strand
ACCTAAGGCCGGCTTAACTTCCTTTTTTATAAGTTTAATATATTTACTTCTAATACTTTATCCACAAGGTGAGGAATATACCATATCTGCTACAACAACCGGAATAATAGCATTTGGGCCGCAAATGCTTACTGACGGCAAAACAATAAACAAAGGAGAAACATTGTTTTTCATATCTTCAAAAACAGTTGAAGGAGGCGATCAAAACTTAAAAACAAAGCTTAATTACGAAACAGCTTTAAAAGAATATAAAAGAGCGCAAGACCTGGTTATTGATTTAATTATATCGCAAAGAGAATTTGAGCAAATCAAGCTAAAATATGAGAGTGCCAAAGCTGATTATGACATTATAAAAAACAATATAACTCCTAATGGAATCAAAATAAAATCTCCAACCAATGGATATCTTACAAAAATATTTGTTTCTCAGGGTGAATACGTAACAACAGGTCAGGCAATAGCATCCGTATCTAAAAACAACAAATTGCTACTACGGGCAGAGGTTCCTGAAAAATATTATGCCGGATTAAAAAATATCAATACGGCAAACTTTAAGATGAATTACAGCAACGAAGTATATCAACTAAAAAATATGCATGGCAGACTCTTGTCCTTTGGCAGATCTGCTACTGATAATTCATTCTACATCCCGGTCATATTTGAATTTGTGAACAATGAAAATATAGTGCCCGGATCATATGCAGAGGTATTCCTATTAACCAAAACATCATCAGAAATAATTACGATTCCGATATCTTCTTTAACCGAGGAGCAGGGTTTATATTTCGTATACTTAAAGACAGGCAAAGAATCTTATATAAAAAGAGAAGTTACAACAGGAGAAAGCAACGGAGAAAGGATTGAAATTAAATCAGGTCTTACCGTTGGAGAAGAGGTGGTAACCAATGGCGTGTCTCAAATCCGGTTAGCCGGCTCCTCCTCTACTTTACCAGAAGGACATAGCCACTGAAAATAAAATTTGAAAATTTTATGCTTAACAGAATAATAAAGTACTCGCTAAATAACAGATTAATTATATTATCATTCGCTGTTATACTCCTTACAGCCGGAACCATTGTGACCATAAACATGGAGGTGGATGTATTTCCAGACCTTAATGCCCCCACAGTTGTTGTTATGACAGAAGCTAAAGGAATGGCTCCAGAGGAAGTGGAAAGGTTAGTAACATTTCCAGTTGAAACATCCCTTAATGGAGCTACAAATGTAAGACGCGTCAGATCTTCATCAACAACGGGGTTCTCTGTTGTATGGATTGAGTTCGACTGGGGAACTGATATATACAAAGCCCGACAGATTGTTTCCGAAAAACTATCACTTGTAAGAGAAGATCTACCTGACGGCACAGGCAGTCCTACTCTTGGCCCTCAATCATCCATATTAGGTGAATTGATGATTATCGGACTTACGTCCGATACCACTTCTCTTCAACAACTACGCACTCTTGCCGACTGGAGTATACGCCCACGATTACTATCTACAGGCGGAGTGGCTCAGGTATCTATAATAGGTGGGGATATAAAAGAGTACCAGATACTTTTAAACCCCGAGAAAATGAAGCACTATGGCATTTCCCTTAATGACATCACTTCTGTTGTAAGGGGAATGAATCAAAATAGTGCCGGAGGAATACTGTATGAATATGGAAATGAGTATATAATAAGAGGCGCAATATCCACAAACAAGACAGAAGAGATTGGAAAAGCCGTAATAAAAAAAGTAAACGGTACACCTGTCCTTGTGGAGAATATTGCAGACGTAAAAATCGGAAACAAGGCTCCAAAACTTGGAGTTGCATCGGAAAAGGGTAAACCTGCGGTTTTGCTGACTGTTACAAAACAACCGTCAACTGCAACAATCAACCTAACAGAAGATTTAGACAAAGCATTGTCTGAAATACAAAACACGTTGCCACCCGATGTAAAGCTCTCTACAGATATATTCAGGCAATCTCGTTTTATTAATAGCTCTATAAGTAATATACGGAAATCATTATATGAGGGTGGGATTTTTGTAGTGATTATACTTTTCATATTTCTTATGAATGTGCGCACTACAGTTATTTCACTTATCACAATTCCTATTTCACTCCTCACATCTATACTTGTCCTTAAACTAATGGGACTTACACTCAACACCATGAGTCTCGGAGGTATGGCTATAGCAATTGGCTCGCTTGTGGATGATGCTATAGTAGATGTCGAAAATGTATTTAAACGTCTGCGCGAAAACAGAGAAAAACCTATTCCTCTGCAAAAAAAATCTATAGATGTCATATTTGAGGCTTCCACTGAGGTAAGAATGCCTATTTTAAACTCCACGTTTATAATAATTGCCAGCTTTATACCATTATTTTTCCTTTCCGGCATGGAAGGCCGTATGCTTGCACCACTTGGAATAGCTTTTATTGTATCACTACTTGCATCAACAATAGTAGCGCTAACCCTTACACCTGTTTTGTGCAGCTACCTGTTAGGACGGAATGATAATAAAAACAAAAAAATAAAAGAACCTTTTATTACCCGCAAACTAAAAGAACAATATTCCAAATCTCTTAAATGGGCTATTTCTCACAAAAAAATCGTTCTTATAACTACAGGTACTACTTTTGCAGCGTCAATAGTTATTAGCTTTACTCTTGGCAGAAGCTTTCTGCCTTCTTTCAACGAAGGTTCTTTTACTATAAGCGCCAGTACTATACCGGGGATTTCAATTGAAGAGTCGGATAAAACAGGCCGTATAATAGAAGAGATCCTTATGACTATCCCTGAGATAAAAACCGTTGCTAGAAAAACCGGACGAGCTGAGCTAGACGAACATGCTCTTGGTGTAAATACATCAGAGATAGAGGCTCCATTTGAACTAAATAATCGTTCAAAAGAAAAAGTTTTAAATGAAATAAGAGAAAAATTAAAAGATGTACCTGGTGTAAACATAGAGATTGGGCAACCAATATCACACAGAATAGATGCTATGCTTTCCGGCACGAGAGCAAACATTGCTATAAAAATATTTGGACCTGATCTAAACCGCCTATTTACACTTGGCAATCAGATTAAAAATTCTATCTCAGACATAAAAGGAGTGGCAGACCTTAACGTTGAACAACAGATAAACAGACCACAGCTTAAAATAGAACCCCGCAGAGAGGCCCTTGCCAGATACGGAATCACGCTACTTGAATTTAATGAGATTATAAATGTTATGCTCGCCGGAGAAACTGTATCGCAGGTATACGAAGAAAATAAGGCCTTCGATCTTACTTTAAAGGCAAACACTTCAGATAAAGACACAGCTGAAAAAATAAGAAACCTGACGATAGATACTGATGGAACCAAAGTACCTCTTGGAAATATAGCTAATATCGTATCTTCATCCGGACCAAATACGATTAACAGAGAAAATGTATCACGAAAAATAGTTGTTTCCGCCAATGTATCCGGGCGCGACCTTAACGGAGTTGTAAACGATATTCGTAAGCAGATTAATGAAAAAATATCATTACCGGAGGGATACCATATCGAATACGGAGGACAATTTGAAAGTGAACAAAAAGCATCCAGAGTATTACTAATAGCATCAATATTCTCAATAATTACCATATTTCTCCTACTGTTTAATCAATTCCGCAGTCTGACTCAATCGGCTGTCATACTTCTTAATTTACCTCTCGCTCTTATTGGTGGTATTGTGGTTATTCTTTTTACAGGTGGAATAATAAGCATTCCTGCTATAATCGGTTTTATATCTCTCTTTGGTATAGCTACACGAAACGGTATGCTACTTATAGCCAGATACAACGATCTTGAAAAAGAAGGATATTCTGTTTACCGGAGCGTAATGCATGGGTCTATAGACAGGCTTAACCCGATTTTAATGACAGCTCTCACATCTGGTCTGGCTCTCATACCACTTGCTCTCGGCGGAGAATTACCAGGCAACGAGATACAGAGTCCAATGGCAAAGGTTATTCTCGGCGGACTTGTGTCATCAACTCTTTTAAATGGTTTTATTATTCCCATTATGCACATTATGACTACTAAGAAATCAGATAGTACAATTGCAAGTAAAGATATAGATCCTTCAACTCATTAAACATTTAAGCTTACTATGAATAGATATATTACTATAAGCCTTATTTTTTTAGCTATATCTGTAGTTATACAGGCTCAAACAAAGTTAGACTCTATCATATCAGAGGTTGAGATCGGAAGAGCACACGTCTGAACTCCAGTCACCGCTCATTAGCTCGTA
>CAMTOT010000287.1 GCA_947074165.1 uncultured Bacteroidales bacterium | reverse complement strand
CGCCCAACTCCAAAGGGGGAGCAACAAGCAATTGTTAACTCTGAGCATCTTCTAGGGCAATGAGTATGATATTATCGCCGATCAGTTTTCTACAATCAATAAAACACCTATTAAAGATACTGATGCAATAGCAAATGTATTTCAGAGAGGTGTGAGAGTAAAAATCGAAGAACTAAAAATTAAAGAACCCGAAATGGAAACAAACCCTAAAGACATTCAGTCAGACATCAATAAAGATTCAGATAAAGAAGAAAAGGATAAGAAAAATCCTTTTGAGGTAGAAGATATCAAACCAGAACTTACTGAAGGTACACCGGGTGGACCGATGGTATGTAAAGCTCCTGAGGATATAAAGCCTAAAGATAAGCCTGAATAATTATAAATCTAATTATAGCATTATAATAAAAAAAATAAATAGAGATAGTCATACAGACAACTATCTCTATTTATTTTTTTATTACTACATATTATTTACTTCTTACAAAGAGATTTAAACTGACAATACTCACAATAAGCCTCAGTTTCAGACTGAGTAAATGGAATATCAGGATTAAAAATCTCTGAAAGACACTCCATAAGTTTTGATTTAAAATCATCATGATAAACAAGATAGTCATATACTACACCGGCATCATCTATGCTATCTGGATCATTTTTTGAAGGTTTTACACTAACACAGGTATTCTTATCGGCTCCATAAAAATTTCGTAAATAATAAATATTCGGTTCAATCATTGATGGATTCTCTGTCTCTTTATATATCATAGAATAAAGAAACACCTGCATAACCGCTTTAGCGCGATCCTTATCAGATTTATCAAACAACTTATTTATTGACGAAAAATCGAGTTTTCCGAGTCCTGTTTTATAATCTATTATCCTCACCGCACCATCCTTCTCATCTACCCTATCTATAGAGGCGGTAAAGTTTATCTTAATATTATCATTGATACTCAAAGAATACTTCATTTCCTTTTCTGAAGCAAGATATACAAATGGCGTACGAAGCATATCTTCTTTCAATACTTTAAGAACAAATTTCAACAACACCTCTCCAATTAGATAATTATATCCCGTTAGCGGTTCTACTGTATCATTATTGATAAAATACTTATTAAAATTCTCATTTATAAGTCTTCTTACAGACTCTTTATTATCTATAATAGCCTGCAGTATATCTGATGTAACTATTTTATTCTCATATCGCTGATAGATATCCTCCATAACGGCATGAAAGATAGTACCAAAGGTACTCGTTTCCACCGACTCTGATATCTCATCTTCCTCATAAAGCCCTTCTACTTTTTGCAAATAGAACTTTACTGGACAGTTCAGATATTCATTGACAGAACTTGCCGACATATTACTCAAGCCTGTACCTGTAACAAATTTATCAAGTTTACGCATCACCTCCTGTGTTTTCTTTATTTCAAAACACACAGGCTGATTGACCGAAATATCATATACAAGCGACTTATATGCTATCGGCATATTATAATGATATTTAAGCTGATAGATAAAACGGCTAGGCTCTCCTGTCTGCATCCCTGTATCACGCGTATCATAAACAAAATACAACTTTTTAACCCTGGATATCATTCTGTAAAAATGATAAGCATAGATAGCATCCTGATGTTCAGATGTAGAAAGACCGAAACCTTTTCTTAAATTATGAGGAATAAACGAAGCGGCACCTTTTTTCAAGGGGAACACTCCTTCGTTCATAGATAGTATTATGAGATTATCAAAATCAAGAGCACGTGTCTCAAGCACCCCCATCACCTGGAGTCCTGAAAGCGGCTCACCATGAAATGGTATAGTAATAAATTCAGTCAACTTACGCAGCAATCTGTAAAAAGTAGTCAATGACATTTCATATCCATACTGTGACACTAACTCCTTCAGACGATTGACTGAAAGATAATAATGATATATAAATTCAAGCTCAACATCCGAAAGAAGAGCTTTATGACTATCTCCTACTTGATCAGTATCAGTATCAGTATCCGCATCCGCTAGCTCATCTGAGTGTATCGAAAACTCGCTTTGCATATATTCAAGCAGATTCAAAAGATACTCTATAGCCGCCTTAGTATCCTTTATAGACACGAAAAGAAGTCTTAAGAAAGGATTTACCGCAAGTCTTGACTGCCCTACAAAGATCATATTATTCTTTTTCATCTCATAAAGAAGCTCTGAAACTTCCTTAAACTCAAAAGATGAAATATACTTATGAGTGAGAATTGGCTCAATACTTCTAAAGTAAAAATTAGCCTCCCCTTTCACCCACTTTATCGTCTTTTGCATCTCAAATATTAACTCCATAAGTCCGCTTATCGGAGTAGACTTAAGACTTGCCCCCATGGTAACATTAATCGGATTAATCTCCTCAGGTATTGCATAAAGCGATGGCATAAGCAGTGTTTCATCCGGCAAAACAAGAGCTGTATTAATAGCATATTTCGTATTTACAATATTGCCACCTTTAATAAGCTCATCTAAAAGCTTATAAGCGGTCTTTGTCTGACCAATAGCAGACGCTACACTTATCACCTCAACCTGAGGCACAACTGCAGGTTCTGATTCAAGTGTCAGACGAGAGGGAAATTGCGATATGTTATTCTCATAGAAAAAAGATGCCTTATTATCTTTATCGCGAAGAAAGTGAGATTGATAATCCCAATAAAAATCAGCTACACCTTTATCTCTAAGTCCCTTTAGCAATACCCTTTCAGAATAAGTAAGCGCATTAAATCCTACAAATACAATATTTTTATAACTAAGATCGAATTCTTCCTTATTTATAATACGCTCAGCTACCTCTCTGAATATCATGCCTTCATAAGCAAGATTATCCTTTTTAAGAGACTCTCGCAGCTCTGTATAAATAGAGAACAGAACCTCCCACGTTTTGGCAAAATTCTCTTTTCTTTCACTCTCTGTAGCCGGTATAAAATGAGTCCAGAACTGACGTATAATCTCCACCTGTTCCGGCTCAAGATACATAAACTGCTCCTCAATATATTTCAGGTCTGTGACATTGGCAAAAAGTTTATGAGCATCCGCCACATACTTATCGACATCATCAAAATCATTAAGAAGCATCTCCCCCCAATAGACAAAATCATCGAATGTCTCACTACTATTACTTTTTTCAGCAAAGATTTTATATAAACGAAACAAAAGCTGAAGTCTGTCAGCAGTTTCATAAGTCGTAAGCTCACTAAAAAGATTATTAATCGTGAGTACATTAGGCGAAAAAAGAGGTTTACCTGCTTCTTTAGCAAGATATTTCTGAAAAAAGATTCCAGACCTACGGTTAGGAAACACAAATGTATACTCATTTATATTTACGCCGTGCTCTTTATAGAATGCTCTAGCTACTTGTTGCAGAAAAGGGGTCATATTTAAACGTATTCAGTTTTTATTGTATGCAAGTTTAAGAATTTATCGCTGTTTTTCTAACTTTGCGTGCAAAATTATTTGAATAATATGAATAACAGACCAGACGCTTTAATTTTTGATATGGACGGAACCCTATGGGATGCCGTCGACTCTTATGTATGGATATGGAATGAGGCTTTCCGTCAGCTGGATATTGAACGCACATTCACCCGTGAGCAAATGGTTGGCATGATGGGTAAGCAGTTTGATGAGATTATAAATGAGTGTATGCCGGATTCTGAAGCTCAAGATGTAAAAAAAGCATACAATAAGATAGCTGAATTGCAGAAAATCAGCATGCCACTACTTGGAGGCAAACTATATGAAAACGTAAAGGACGGCATAATAAGCCTCTCTAAAAAATACAAAATATTCATTTTAAGTAATTGTGAATCGTACGGTATTCAGCAGTTTATTGATTACACTGGGCTTAACGACTATATTATAGATCATATTTCTTTTGGAGAAACAAGAATGCCCAAAGCAATGAATATGCACTTTCTTAAGGCTAAACATTCACTACAAAATCCTATATATATAGGAGATACAGACTCTGATGCAAAACAATCTAAGAATGCTGGTATTCCCTTTGCTTTAGTAACTTATGGGTTGGTAATTGTGAAAATCCTGATCTCAAATTTGATGATTTTTCATCTCTGAGAACATACTTCGAATCCTTACAATAACGCCCAACACACTATCATTTAACTATTTAAGACGAAAACAATCTACAATAGGTTTAAAATTAAAACTTATTATAGATTGTTTTTTTTGTTTATGTACCGCCCCTGTTTCAAGAATAGATCGGAAGAGCACACGTCTGAACTCCAGTCACCGCTCATTATC
>CAMTOT010000286.1 GCA_947074165.1 uncultured Bacteroidales bacterium | reverse complement strand
CAGGACGTACACTCTTTCCCTACACGACGCTCTTCCGATCTTGTTAAGAGAATTTTTATCTGTATCTTTTATTAAAACCAACATATATATATATTGTTCAGAGAATAAATAATTAATTAAATGATATATTCTCAATATTTAAATACATGAAATCTTATATTTGAAAATATGTGTTACAGCTGTTTTTATATATGTTTTTTTAAATATGTTTGGTATTAATCATAAAGCTATTTTATACTTATTGATAAAT
This sequence comes from uncultured Bacteroidales bacterium, assembly GCA_947074165.1. Lineage (GTDB taxonomy): Bacteria > Bacteroidota > Bacteroidia > Bacteroidales > JAUNSR01 > JAUNSR01. The sequence continues at coordinate 4,062 of CAMTOT010000286.1, read as the reverse complement.
TACTATATAATACATGATAATAGTAATTGTCATATTATGTCATTGATAGCTGATATCGGATTAAAAAACAGCAGCCGGCAGAATTTATTTTTATATACAAAATCAAGTCAGGAATATATAACTAAAAAGGCGCAAAAATGATTTTGCGCCTTTTTAGTTATATATCATAAGAAAGTTTAGCTCAAACCTTCTATTTTACCATCCACAATATTTATGAAATTAGCCTGAGGTACTTTAGGTAATCCCGGCATTCTCATGATTTCGCCAGCTATCGCAACAATAAATTCAGCACCATTATTAATTACGATATCATTGATTTTAAGTTCGAAATTTTTAACAACACCATAAGCCTTTGGATCCGCAGAAAAAGAATATTGAGTTTTTGCTATACAAACAGGATAGTTTCCTATGCCTAATTCCTCAATATGTTTAATCATTTTATTTGCTTTGTCACTGAATGTAACAGATGACGCACCGTAAATATTGAAAGCAACTTTCTTTATTTTTGTTTTTATGTCATCCAAATCAGTATAAGTGAAATCCATTTCTTTTGACGGTTTGTTCTCAATCTCAGAAATCACAGCATTAGCAAGTTCTACAGCACCTGAGCCACCTTCCATAAATGCATTGTTAACAACAAATTTAATGCCTCTGTTATTACAATGTTCCTCTATAAGTTTTACTTCGTCATCCGTATCAAAAGCATATCTGTTGAAAGCAACCATTACGTTCTGACCAAAAGACTGCATGTTATCAATATGCTTATCGAGATTCTCAAATCCCTTGATAAGACCATCTCTGTTTGGTTGTTTAATATCTTGTATTGCAACACCGCCATGCATTTTTAGCCCCTGTGCTGTTGCCACAATTATTGTTAGTTTTGGTGTAACACCGGCTTTACGACATTTGATGTTGAAAAACTTCTCTGCTCCCAGATCAGCTCCAAATCCGGCCTCTGTCACAACAAAATCACCATAAGTCATAGCCATCTTAGTTGCAATGATAGAGTTGCATCCATGAGCAATATTTGCAAAAGGACATCCATGAACGAAAGCAGCAGTATTTTCAGTTGTCTGGACTATATTTGGATTAATTGCATCCTTAAGAAGAACGGTTATCGCTCCTGCAATACCCAGATCTTTAACAGTGCAAGGAGTACCGTCATAGTTGTATCCAATAAGAATATTTTCTATTCGTCTTCTTAAATCCTCAAGATCGGAAGCAAGACAAAGAATTGCCATAATTTCTGATGCAGGAGTAATATCAAAACCGGATTCAGTAGGAATGCCATTAGGTCCTCCTCCAAGTCCTGTAATAATTTTTCTAAGACCACGATCATTTATATCTATGACTCTTTTCCATAAAATTTCTTTCAGACCACAATTCGTAGCTCTGTTCTGAAAAATATAATTATCCAGCAAAGCTGTAATCATATTGTGGGCAGAAGTAATAGCATGAAAATCACCTGTGAAGTGAAGATTGATGTTCTCCATTGGTAGAACCTGCGCATAGCCGCCACCAGCAGCTCCGCCTTTCATGCCAAAGCATGGTCCAAGAGAAGGTTCTCTTAATGCCACAACAGCTTTTTTTCCAATTTTATTAAGACCAAGAGCAAGACCAATACTTACAGTTGTTTTTCCGATACCCGCTTTAGTCGGAGTAATAGCTGTAACAAGAATAAGATTACTGTTCTTTACTTTCTCCTCATCTATCAGTTCTAACGGAATTTTTGCAATATACTTTCCATAGTTCAGTACTTCTTCCCTGGGAATACCAATTCCTGTTGCAATCTGTTTAATTTTCTCGAGTTTGCATTCTCTCGCAATTTCAATATCGGATTTCATAAATATTACGGTAAATTTCTGTTGAAATTATATGTTAATAAGCATTATATTACTTTGTGTTTAAAAGATTTTCAAGTCTGATAATCTCGTCTCTATATTGCGCTGCCTCAATAAATTCTAATTTTTTAGCTGCAGCAAGCATCTTAGCACGGGTATTTTCAATCTCTTTCTTTATTTGTTCCGGCGACATATATTTTTCCACCGGATCAGCGATCATCCTTGATGTATGTTCGCTTTCTATATAAGCACCTTCTTCCGGTTTAACCTTTAACTGATCACCCAGAATTGATTTTTTCGATTTTTGTATTGCTTTTGGTGTCAGCCCGTGCATCAGATTATAATTCATCTGTTTCTCTCTTCGTCTGTTTGTTTCCTCAATGGTTAAACGCATACTTTCAGTTATCTTATCAGCATACATTATAACAAAACCATTTAGGTTTCGGGCTGCACGTCCAGCTGTCTGTGTGAGTGACCTGTGGGAACGAAGAAAACCTTCTTTGTCGGCATCAAGTATCGCAACAAGAGATACTTCCGGTAAATCCAGTCCTTCTCTTAATAGATTCACACCAATAAGTACGTCATATAATCCGTTTCTGAGATCCTCCATGATTCTGATACGTTCCAGTGTGTCAATATCCGAATGTATGTAAGTAGATCTTATATCAAGACGCTGTAAATATGCATCAAGTTCCTCAGCCATTCTTTTAGTAAGAGTTGTGACAAGCACTCGTTCATCTTTTTCGACTCTTTTCTGGATTTCCTCCATAAGGTCATCAATTTGATTCAGGCTTGGACGAACTTCTATAATAGGGTCTAACAGACCCGTTGGTCTGATTACCTGTTCGGCAATAATACCTTCGCACTTATCAAGTTCATAATCTGCAGGTGTAGCACTGACATAAATGCATCTTTTGACGATATCATCGAATTCGTCAAATTTTAATGGTCTGTTATCTATAGCTGCCGGTAAACGGAATCCGTATTCTACCAGATTTGTCTTTCTGGAGAAGTCTCCGCCATACATTGCCCTGATCTGAGGGATGGTAACATGACTCTCATCGATTATAACAAGGAAATCATCCGGAAAATAATCAAGAAGACAGAATGGACGGGAACCAGGTTTTCGGCCATCGAAATAGCGCGAATAATTCTCTACTCCGGAGCAGTGTCCGACTTCGCGTATCATCTCAAGGTCATAGCTGACTCTTTCGTATAATCGCTTTGCCTCAGCAAATTTTCCTATAGAATTGAAAAATTCCACCTGTGCACCCAAATCAAGCTCTATCTCACCAATAGCGCGGTCAATACGTTCTTTTGTTGTTACAAAGATGTTTGCCGGTGCAATGTTTGTTTCCTCAAACATAGTTATTGTGTGTCCTGATATACTGTCAACAGATTCAATAGATTCTATTTCATCTCCCCAAAAAGTTACTCTGATAATATTGTCTATATGAGCCAGGAAAATATCAATAGTATCGCCTTTAACTCTGAAATTTCCTCTTGAAGGAGCTATTTCATTACGTGAATATTGACTGGAAACCAGTCTTCTTAGAAAAGCATTTCTGGTAACTTTCATCCCAACATGTACAGGAATCATATTTGCATGGAAATCCTCTGGATTACCTATACCATATAAACATGAAACAGATGAAATAACTATAACATCTTTTCTGCCCGATAATAATGATGCAGATGTTGATAGACGCAATTTCTCAATTTCCTGATTAATAGCGAGATCTTTCTCTATATATGTATCTGTTGATGGGATATATGCTTCAGGTTGATAATAATCATAATATGATACGAAATATTCAACCGCATTGTCTGGAAAGAAGTTTTTAAATTCGCCGTAAAGTTGGGCGGCAAGAGTTTTATTATGACTTAATATAAGAGTTGGTTTTTGAGTCCGTTCTATAATATTAGCCATGGTGAAAGTTTTACCGGAACCGGTAACACCAAGTAGAGTTTGATATGGTATTCCCTCCAAAACACCCTGTGAAAGCTGTTTTATAGCTTCGGGCTGATCACCTGTGGGTTTATATGGAGAGATAATCTTTAATTCCATTTTTACTTAGATGGCATTATAATTAAAAGAATGACATATAATAAAAGCCCCGGGAATCCGGTTGTAAAAAGAGATAAAAGGACATATCCTACACGTACCAGAGTGAGATCGGAAGAGCACACGTCTGAACTCCAGTCACCGCTCATTATCTCG
>CAMTOT010000285.1 GCA_947074165.1 uncultured Bacteroidales bacterium | reverse complement strand
CATACGAGGTAATGAGCAGTGACTGGAGTTCAGACGTGTGCTCTTCCGATCTGGGAGATTACCCCCTTAACTAACGAGAATTGCTTTATTATTATGAATAGAGTAAAAAAGGAATTCAATTATCCATCACATATCCATCCTGAATTTGAGATCAATTTTATTGAAAACGGAGCTGGAGCGCAAAGGGTCGTTGGCGATTCAATAGAGGAAATTGAACACTATGATCTTTGCCTTATAGCCAATCCGAATCTTGAACACACATGGCTTACACACAACTGTACAAGCCAAAATATAAAAGAGATCACAATACAGTTTCATCCAGAACTTTTTGATAATAGTTTGTTATCAAGGACACAGTTCAAACCCATTAAAAAGATGTTTGATGAAGCCAAAAAGGGACTATCATTTTCTAAAAGCACTATAGAGATGATAAAACCCAAATTAGAGGATCTTTCCCAAAAAAAAGGATTCTACTCTGTTGTTGAACTACTCACAATATTATATGAAATGGCATTATCTACAAACATTAAAGTGCTATCCAGCAATGTATTTGCATGTAATGAGGAGAATAGTGACAGCCGTAGAATAAATAAGGTAACAGATTATATAAATAAAAATTATGATCAGGATATTAAACTCTCTGACGCAGCCTCTCTCATTAATATGAGTGAGGTAGCCTTTTGCAGGTTCTTTAAAAAACGTACAAGCAAAAGCTTTATAGAATATCTTAATAATGTGAGGACAAGCGTGGCAACCAAACTACTTGCCGATACGGCAAAGCCAATCTCTGAAATATGCTATCAGTGCGGATTTAATAACATATCAAATTTTAATAGGTGCTTCAAGAAAAAGAAAGGATGCACACCTACAGAGTTTCGCGACTATTTCATTAAAACAAGGCAAATTATATAACAATTATTTTAATATTATTATGCGTTTGTAAGCGAACAGGCTGTTTATGAATGATTTTTTATTTCAAAAGGCAAAAAAGTATAAGTTATAGAGCAAATTATACTTGATATAGGTTGAGAATAAGTATAATTTTACTATTATAAATTTTATGTTTATTATTTAATATTACTTAAATCTATTTTTTTGTGCTTATGAAAAACCTAATGATGTTTCTAATCGCTATATTTTGTAGCGTTAGCGTCGCCGGACAACGCACCGTGACGGGTGTAATCAGGGATGGCGCAGATGGCAGTACAATGCCAAGTGTGAACGTCGTTGTCAAAGGTACTACACTCGGTACTATTTCTGATTTTGACGGCGCGTTCAGCATTAATGTATCGGAGGAGAAACCGGTATTGAGATTTACACTCATCGGATATAAGCCGTTTGAGATTACATTAAAGCCCAATCAGACAAAAGTCAACGTGACTCTTCATGAAGACACAGAGCTTTTGGAGGAAGTCGTAGTAGTTGGTTACGGTACAATGAAAAAGAGCGACTTATCGGGTGCGTCTGTATCCATGGGTGAAGACAAAATCAAAGGATCTATTATCACAAATCTTGATCAGGCGTTTAAAGGGCGTGCGGCAGGTGTAGAGTCAATGCAGACCTCCGGGGCTCCAGGTTCGTCTGTTTCTATTCGTGTGCGTGGACAAGCTACTATTAATGCCAATGCCGAGCCGCTGTATGTAGTTGATGGAGTGATAATACAGGGAGGAGGATCGACAGGTGCAGACTTCGGACTTGGAGATGCTTTAGGAAACGGAACTAAATCGACTATTTCACCAATGTCTTCTATTAACCCTTCTGATATTGTATCGATGGAGATATTGAAAGACGCTTCGGCTACTGCTATTTATGGAGCACAAGCCTCAAATGGTGTGGTTTTAATTACAACAAAAAGAGGTAAAGCTGGCGAAGCAAAATTCTCTTATGAGGGCATGTTTGGCGTACAGAGTCAGACATCTCGTCTGAACATGATGAATCTAAGAGAATTTGCGGAATACAGCAACTCAGTTGCGGCAGAAAATAATTCTATAGACGGACGACCTGAATATAGTGATCCTACACTTTTAGGTGATGGAACAAACTGGCAGGACGCGGTGTTTAGAGACGCGGTAATGCACCAGCACCAGGTTTCCGCACAAGGTGGTACCGATAAAGTAAAATACTATATTTCCGGTTCTTATATGGACCAGGACGGTGTAATAATAGGAACAAGTTTCAATCGCTACTCTTTCAGAACAAATCTTGATGCAGAGCTAAAGAAATGGTTAAAAGTAGGTGTAAACGCAATGTATTCAAGCACAAGCGAAAGACTTGGTCTTGCCGACAGTAGTGAAGGTATAATCAACTTCTCTTTACTTACTCCTCCAGACATACCTATTTACGACCTTGAAGGCAACTATTCGAGCACTATGCGAGAAGGTTATACAAGAATCAATCCTATAGGTATGGCTCTTGATAACGATATATTACTTGACAGAACAAAACTTACCGGTAATATATATGCAGATATAACTCCTTTAAAGAATCTCACATGGCATACTGAACTGGGATACGATATAAGCGGCTATAAAGGGGAAAGATTCTATCCTGCAGTACAGTATGGTTCATGGGCAAGACCGTCAAATTCTTCATCAATACAAGAAAACAACAATACATATTGGCAGCTTAAGAATTATTTGACCTATACAGGTCAGATTGAGAAACACGGTTATACATTAATGGCTGGGCAAGAGTGCTGGGAGTCAACATATCGCTTCCAAAGTATATCTGCGCAGAATTTACCGTCAAACGATATTCATAATCCGAGTTTAGGGGAAGATCCTCAGATCAATTCTGGTTTTGGCAGTTCTGCTATGGCATCATTCTTCGGACGCGCCACATATAATTACGATGACAGATACCTTGGTACATACACTTTCCGCCGTGACGGATCATCTAATTTCGGACCTAAAAACAGATGGGCAGATTTTCATTCATTCGCTTTATCATGGAGATTCTCTAATGAAGAATTCTTCAAACCGATTAGAAATGTGGTAAGTAATGGTAAACTTAGACTTGGATGGGGACAGACAGGTAACTCAAATATACAAAGTTACAGATGGGGTTCGGCAATTACAAAGATGGAAACAGGTTTAGGTCTTGGATATAGACAATCAAACATTGCCAATCCTTATGTAAAATGGGAAACTCAGGAACAAACGAATATAGGTATTGATCTTGGTTTCATCAATGACCGTATCAATATTGTAATTGATGTGTATAATAAAGAATCTAAGGATATGCTTATGCCTATGCAGCTCCCTTCATATATGGGAACAAGGGGCAATGCTTCATCTGCGCTTGCATCTCCGTGGGGTAACTACGGTCACATCAGAAACCGGGGTCTTGAGATATCACTTAGCACTCACAACATAACCGGTGCTTTTACATGGGACACTGATTTTAATATCTCTTTCAACAAAAACAAACTTCTTGGTCTTGACGGTCTTGAATCGTCTGCAATTGAGGGGTACGGACAATGGAGTGATGTAGTGTCACTAACACGTATTGGTGAATCTCTTTTCAATTTTTACGGATATAAGACAGACGGAGTATACACAGATCTTGCAGATTTGCAGAACTCCGCTAAACCTGCTAAGTACCCTACAGACGGAAAATCTTTCAACAAATATAATACAACATGGGTTGGAGATATTAAGTATAAAGATCTTAGCGGTCCTGACGGTGTACCGGATGGTATTATTGATGAGTATGACAGAACAAATCTCGGTTCTCCATTCCCCAAATTCACATTCGGATTTAACAATACATTTTCATACAAGAATTTCGATCTAAATGTATTTATCAATGGATCTTACGGCAATAAGATATATAACTATATGGCAATGAACTTGTCTAATATGAAAAGCACATGGGATAATCAGCTAAATGTAGTAACTAAAAGAGCTAATCTTGTACCTGTTGATGCCTCTAAGGTATATCCGGTTGAGATAAACGGCACAATGTATTACAACTGGTATGATGACATTACAAACGTCAGGGTTTCAAACAAGAATACTAATGTACCGAGAGCTATAGCAAATGATCCTAATGACAATGACAGAATAAGCGACAGATACATAGAAGATGGTTCTTATTTGAGAATTGCGTCACTTACCTTAGGATATACATTCCCTAAAAGAATTATTAAACCGCTTAAAATTGAAAACCTTCGCATATATGCTCAGGGGTCTAATATTTATACGTTTACAAATTATTCAGGATATGATCCTGAAATCGGCGCGAATACCGCTAATTCAAATGTATACGGTCTTGACAACGGACGCTACCCTTCTCCTAAGACATATTCTGTAG
>CAMTOT010000284.1 GCA_947074165.1 uncultured Bacteroidales bacterium | reverse complement strand
CCTGTTTGCTGGCGATACTGTTTGGGAGCGTAAGGATTATAAACAATTAAAACCCTTATTCTATCTTGTTTTAGTTTTTGCTTTTTATACTATATATTCTTTTGTAATTAAATCGAATGTACCTCAAGCTATTATTAAAGATTTGATAATTCAAATTAAGCCATTTCTAGGTTTCTTTTGTGCTTGGTTGATTGCGCCAAAGCTTAGTAAACAACAACGTTTGATTATCTCTTATTTATGCCTCTTGGTTGGCCTGTTAATTGTTCTGGTTTATATCACAGGTCACATGTGGATATTTTTTGTTCACACCTCTCGTCTGGCTACCTCTGCAACAGCCACTGCTTTGCTTTTCCTTTATTGTCTGAGAGATGTATGGTGCAATAGAATAATCCGGACAAATTTAGGATAGTGTTTTTTCTCCAATTGGAAGAAATGTAGCACAAAAAAAAGAGGATAAGTAATAAAAGTCTAAAATAACCTGAGAATATATTATCAGGCATTTAAGGCAACTATGTAAAAAGGTGTATGAAAAATTTCAGATCAATTTATTTAAAATGTTGTATGCCGCTTATGGCGCTATTTTCCTCATTTACAAATGTAAATGCAAGAAACATATTTCATGCTGACCCTGAAATTGCACTACGTAAACTTGATACTCTTGTACAAAATAATGATGTTCACGTAAAGAACAAACTCTCTTATATCGCGGATTTGAAATCAAAATCAATTTCCGGTTCACCTGAAGAGATCTATTGGAAAAACAAGACGATCTATAACGAATATAAATCCTTCGATAGCGATTCCTCTCTGGTTTGGCTTGATAAACTTGATAATCTTGCCGCCAAACTAAACAACAAAAATGAGCTTATAAGCAATAAGATTGAGCGATCTCACATTCTTGCCGCAACCGGACTTTTGGTAGAATCGCTTAATGAGATAGAGGATTTTAATCCTGTTATTTTGCCTGACAATCTAAAGAAAACATATTACGGTCAGATGTCATACCTATATAGCCATCTTCACCAATATGAATCCTCTGCTAAGTTTACCGAAGCTCCAACTATTAGTCAGAACTTCTATCAGATAAAGCAACTTTCTTATATTGACTCTCTTCAGGCCTGTATTAAACCCTCAGATGAGGAGTTTTTATGGAATATGGCCTGGAAGTTTAATAATGTTGATAGTGTAAGATATTACAGACAAAAACTCGAATCTGAACTTATTGATAAATCATTTAGCGAACGCAGCCATGCATTACAGTTATACGCATTAAGTATGCTTTATGCCAAAGAAAATGACCGTGTAGGAATGATTAATGCACTTGCTTATTCGGCTATGGCCGATATCAAATGTTCCAACAGAGAGATTGCCTCGCTTCAGGAACTGGCCTGGCATCTCAACGACTATGAAGAGATCGACAGAGCATATTCTTATATTACCCTTTGTCTGAAAAACGCTCAGATATATAAAGCCAGAATCAGAGCGATTGATATAGCCGGAATAATGGATCTTCTTTATAGCAGAAACCTTGAAAGGAATGAAATAAGAGAGAATAAGCTCGAAAGAAGCGTAAAGGGACTTCTTGTCATCACTTTTATCGCTATAATTGCAATAATAATAATTGCAATTCAGTTTATCCGTTTGGGCAAATCCAACAGAGCTCTATTTAACAGTAATGAACTCCTGACAAGCAATGTAAACAAACTTACCGACAGCAAAAACGAATTTGAAATTCTGAATAATCGTTTGAAACTGCTAAACGATGAGATGAATGAAGCAAATCTTGTAAAAGAGGAATACATAGGATACGTATTTAATATCTGTTCAAGCTATCTGAGCAAAATGGCAGAATCACATAAACTTATAAACCGAAAACTAAAAGCAGGACAAATTAAAGAACTAATTAAAATTACAGATTCATCAAACATTATTAATCAGGAAATGAAAGAATTCTATCAAAATTTTGATGCCGTATTTCTTCATCTTTACCCTGATTTTGTAGAAGAGTTTAATAAATTGCTTCGTCCGGAGGATAAGATTACCCTCAAAACAAATGAACTCCTAAACACCGAGCTCAGGATATATGCACTTGTGCGCCTCGGTATCGGAGATAGTGCTAAGATTGCGGAGTTTCTGCATATCTCACCTCAGACTGTTTACAATAACAGGGTGAAAGTAAGAAACAAAGCTGTCATTCCTAAAGATGAGTTTGCCGGAGTTGTCCGCAAACTTGGAAATATCAACATTTCCCACTCTTAGATATTACAACATTATTACAGAATGTTGATATTTTCACTACTTTACACTTATTTTTTATCTACTTTAAACTAGTAAACCTAAAACTTAAAAGGCTTATTATTAGTGAATTAGAATTGTAGGATACTATTTTTTACCTATACATTGTTATTGAATGGCAACTATACCTCTATATATTTGCCTCTATACTTAAAATCAAATTTTTCTACCTTAAACCAATCTTATTTCTATATGAGTGTTAATTTAAAACAAAGCAATCCGTTCAGACGGATACTTGCTGTTGTCTGTGTTCTTATGGTCTCAACATCGGCCATTTTTGCAAACACGATATCAGTAAAAGGAAATGTGAAGGATAAAATGGGAGAGACGATCATCGGCGCGAGCGTCATCATCTCAGGAACTACTACAGGTACCGTAACAGACTTCGACGGTAACTTTGAACTTGAAGCTAATCAGGGAGAAGATATTCAAATCTCTTATGTAGGCTACAAAACTAAAACTGTAAAAGCACAACCTAATATTATTGTAGAGCTTGACGAAGATGCTGAAGCTCTTGAAGAAGTGATCGTAATCGGTTACGGCGTGCAAAAGAAAAGTGTCGTAACGGCAGCCATTGCCCGCGTATCGGAAGCTGATCTTGAAAAGACATCTCCTGTTCGTGTTGATAACGCTCTAAAAGGTCTTGCAGCAGGTGTTACAGTTACTTCTGCTTCGGGACAGCCAGGCGAGGGTTCACGTATCCGTATCCGCGGTGTCGGAACCATCAATAACTCTGATCCTCTTTACATTGTAGACGGTATGCCTATAGAAGGTGGAATCGACTACCTTAATCCTAATGACATCGCAAGCATCGAGGTACTTAAAGATGCAGCTTCGGGTGCTATCTACGGAGCACGTGCGGCAAACGGTGTTATCCTTGTAACAACGAAAAAAGGATCGGAAGGAAATGTAAAAGTTACTTACGATTACTCTTACAGTCTTCAGAACGCTTGGAAACAGCGCGATATGCTTAACGCTACAGAATATGCACTTCTTATGAACGAAGGTTCGTTAAATGCAGGAAAAGCGGCAATCTACTCTGATCCATATTCTTTCGGAACAGGAACTAACTGGCAGGATGAAGTATTTAACTCAAATGCTCCTATGCAAAACCATCAGGTTAGCGTAAGTAGCGCAACAGACAAAACAAACTACTTCCTTTCATTCGGTTATTTTACACAAGATGGTATCGTAGGTGGTAATTACGACCGTTCTAACTACAACCGTATGACCTTAAGATCAAACATCACAAACTATCTTTTGAATGATAAGTCAAGAAACTGGCTTAATAAGATTCAGATAGGGATGAATGCATCTTATGCTCATATCACATCAAAAAGTCTTGAGACAAACTCTGAGTTCGGATCTGTACTTGGTTCTGCACTTACTCTTTCTCCAACGTTAGGAGTATATGCGGCGGACGAAAAAGCTACTCTCGACCTATACGCTAATGAGCCTAAATTCACTCCCGTATACTCATCCGACGGTCGTCTTTACTCTATACCGGGAAGTAATTATAATGAGATGGTAAATCCTGTGGCTGCACTTTCCCTACCGGGAGCAAAAGGATGGGGTCATAAGTTTGTCGGAAATTTCTTTGCTGATATCCAGCTTTACGACAATTTGAAATTCCGTTCTCAACTTGGAACCGACCTTTCGTTCTACGGATCTGACGGTTGGACACCAAAATATTATTTGACATCAAACAATTATGCTCTTCGTTCTTCAGCGCAGAGTGAATCAAGCAATAGCCTGACATGGCAGTGGGAAAATATCCTTTCTTACGATAAGACAATCGACAAACACTCTTTCGCTATTATGGCGGGTACCTCTGCAAAGAAAACTACAGGACGTACTGTGGGTGCTTTCAACTACGATCTTCTTGAAGAGAGCGACGACAAAGGTAACCTTGGCGGAACAACCGGACTTTATGAAGACCGCAACGGTTGGGGATATGTTCATTACACTCATACAATGGCTTCATACTTTGGTCGTGTAAGCTACAACTATGATGAAAAAT
>CAMTOT010000283.1 GCA_947074165.1 uncultured Bacteroidales bacterium | reverse complement strand
GAGATAATGAGCGGTGACTGGAGTTCAGACGTGTGCTCTTCCGATCTTTCTTAAGATACTTAAGGTCGTTAAGTGCATTTCCTATTTTAAGATCTTTAATATATCCGTTGAAGTTTCCTGCAACAGAATATGTTTCAAGATACGTAAGTTTGGAAAGTTCAGAAGGAAGCTCTTCGTTAAGCTCATAAAGCTGAAAAGCAACGCTTTTAACACGACCAATCATATCTGATGTTACATCTTTATCTGTTCTCTCCCAAAGAGATACACCTACCCAGTTTGAAAGGTTTTCAGCAGTGTTGAACTCTGCCATAGTACCCATTTTCTGCTGTATAATGATAAGAGCAAGTGAGTCACCGAGACGGTTGTCTTCTATAACCGGCGCAGCTTCCTGAATAACATTAACAAAAGCTTCTTTCTCAATTTCACCTTCTATAGGAGAAAATTCAACCTTAGCCAGACGCTCAATAGGATCAGAGTTCATCTCCCATTTGAAACGCATCTTAACTGTTCTTGGTCTTGCTCCCTTATTAAGGTCTAACTGAAGATCTTCTTTGTTGTATGAGATCCAGTCTTCAGTCTCCGGTATAACGATATCAAAAAGAACATTGGTTGTAATTGATACATCAAAATATCTTTTATCATAAGTACTGAAGCAGCCTAATTTTACTTCATCTGTATTTACAGAAATAATCTTACCGTAACCGGTCTGGCTGATTTTAATACTTTTACGCTCTCCATTTTCTGAATTAATCTTAATGTCTGCAGTACGTACATCGTTGATTAACGTAGAGTCAACATAAATAACGCATTCAGAAGATCCAATACCATTGGCAGGAGTGATCATTACCCAAGGTTGGTCTGAGACAGCTGTCCATTCTGATTCAGATTGGATAGTAAGCTTTTCGCTTCCCCCGTCTTCGCCAATAACAATTTCAGTCTTATCTATGCTAAGACCTTTGATATAAGTTTCATTATCATCCTTACAAGAGGTAAAAAGACCTGCACACAAAAGGACTGCTAATGATATTTTTTTGAAATATTTCATATTTTATCAATTTAGTCTTAATTATTTATCAAGATTTAAAGCGTCGCATCCTCTAATGTCTTGTGAAGGATCATATATCAGGTTATAAGATCCGGCTTGTATATAGTAGCATACGTCAGTTACGTCTAATACAATGTTTGGATTGTCTTTAACATCAAATATGTAGATCATATAAGAAATTGTATCCTCAATTTTTCTCAAATCATTACCACTTATATAAAAAGCACGAAGTGACGGACATGTATAGATACCTGTAGGCCAAGTACGAAGAGAACGGTTACCATTCTCGTCACGTTGATGACGGATAGCCATTACTGTAAGTCTTGATATATTTAGTGGTCCGTAAGGGAAATCGCTAAATCTATTATAACTAACATCAAAACCGTAAAGATATGGTAGTTTTCTCGCGCTAAAGTCACTTGGTAGTTTTGATAACTTGTTATAACCAAGGTCGATAGACTCAAGATTATGAAGATATTTACCGTAGAAGTGAGAATCTCCACCTTTAAACTCTTCAATATAGTTACCGCTTAGGTTAAGATTTGAAACGATAGATCCTACATTAAAGAATATATTCGGGAACTGAGTCAGTTTATTTCCTGAAAGAGTAAGAGTCTGTACGTTAAATCCTTTAAATGTACCGTTGTCTTCACCTTCGATAGATGCAATCTGATTAAATGAGAAGTCGATATCCTCTATTGTATATACAGTGTTTGCTGTAAATATATTTGGAAATGTTGTCAGTTTATTGTCAGCGGCAGAGAATAATTCAATATCGTCTGTACCACAATAATAACCTTCAGCATCGACAGGAATCTCTGTGATCTCATTGTTGTCAAGCAATATCTGTACAGGATTTACACCTTTACCAAGAGGATGAATTTTTTTAATCTTGTTATTCGTCATTTCAAGAAGTCCGATTTTCTCCATATTAGAGAAAGAAGCCGGGATTTCCTCAAGGTTATTGAATCCTGAGTAAAGGATCTGAAGAAGTTTGTTAGATTTTGCATTTTTAGCGAAATCATCAAGACCTCTGAAGAATTCCTCGCCAGACATTTGTCTATTACGAGCAATATTTAATACTTCTAATCTTGGCAGAGCATTAATTTCACTTGGGAAAGTTGTCATTTTCGGACAGTTGTATATCTCAAGATCTGTCAAAGACTCCATTGTACCCAATGTATTAGGCAAGGAGCTAATATGACCGTTAGCGATATAGAATACCTCAAGTTTTGTCAATTTCCCGATTTCCTCAGGAATAGATGTGATTGCGTTGTTTAGGTCTCCGTCTGCAACGTCACGAGATGCTTTCTTAATAGAATAAAGAGGTTTTGCGTTACCTACTTTGATACCCATTTCAGCAAATCCTGTTTGAAGATCAGCAGAGAATGATGCGCGTCTGTCTTTTTTATGAAACATATTATAGTAGTTCATACGCATCTCTTGTCTGTCTTCAGTAGAAGAAGATCTAAGTCTTGATGAGAAATCACCACCGCCAATCATGTCGCTGTGTGTACCCAAAGTAAGAACTTTCAGTTCAGAAAGCTGACCAATAGCTGCAGGAACATCACCACGAGGACCAAATCCACCAAGGCTCATTGTAGTAACACGTCCATTTGAGTCTAATCCAACTCCCGGTTGGTTACCCCACATATCGATATCCTTGTTGAAATTCCAGTTTATCCCCATAGGGCTGCTCTCACCATAATATGACCAGTTTTCACCGTCAAGAGCTTCCCAAATAGCTTTAAGCGCGAAGTAGTCTTTAATATTCTCTGCGCTTTCGTTCATTGTTACAGGAACTTCAGCATCAGCAAGCTTGTTGTCAAGAATAGTAAACTCATTATTGCTTACACTCTCATTATTTTCAAGTAGGTTGCCGCTATAGTTATAAACATTATATTTTGTTATAGCATAGCGTCCTGCCTCAAGATAAAGAACAGAGTCACTTACAGCAATTGCACTTTGATGGCTACTTCCGTTACCTTCAACCACTGTTTTGTAGCTCATCTTAATGTTAGAGAATGTAGTCTCCTTACTTGAGAAAAGATTTTTTACAGTTATATCAGCTTTTCTTACGTTGCTGAATAAATAACTATTCGAAGATTTAGTGAAATTTGAAAAATCTTTTACAAGAGTAAAGTTCACCATACCTCGTGCTTTTACGCTTACAGGTATATTCTTTACATTAAGTCCACCCTTAGTAACAGAGAATGTATTGTCTTCAACCGAACCGGTTATTAACTGATTATCTATTTCGTCATATAAATAGTAACCAATTATAGAATAAGAACCGGCGATAAGTTCAAGTTTATCACTTCTTAAACCAAATTCAGCAACTGCGTCATTGTAAGAGTTTAGATTAAGAGTCTGAGTTACACGTGATCCTTTGTAGCTTAATTCAAGTTTGATTTTTTTAGCTAAACGTAGGTATTCAAGCTCATTGTCAATAGAAGCCTTTGAAAGCGCGTCTATCTGGCTTGCAGCTTTATACAGTTTAAACTGTATATATCCGCTGTTTTTTCCCATCAGTTCATCGTTGTCGTCTGAGCAACCTGTAAATGAGATTGCGCAGAACAACATCAATAAAGGAACAAATAAGCTTTTGTAAATTATTTTATTTATTCTCATTTTTTGTTTATTAAAACAGTGTTTTTAAAATTACCATTGTTCTACTATAATCACCCCGTAAAGAATATCTGAGCTGATTACGTTTAGAATCATTTGAGGACGTCCCGAACCTTCAGTTACATTGTAAATGTTGATGCTACCGCGTTTTGTTTCCATGCTGAATCCTGTTTCAAATTCAACACCATCCCATTTTGTGCTTAGATCGCAATCAACAGCTACAGTACTCCAGTCTGAAAGGTTTGAAGGGTCAATGATTATAGATTCATAATACTTGTTTTCAAGAGAAAGAATCCAGATGTTTGATGTTCCGAAGTGGTCGATAGTTTCCTGTACTTTATCTTCGTCAATTTGATCAAACAGGTTAATCATTTCAATTGGAGCACCGTTTCCTTCAATCGCTTTAAACGGATTAGAGCGCTCTGACTCCTGAGAAAAGTGAAGAGCTATATAATCGAAGTATTCAGCTTTTAGTTCATTAAAGCCCTCGCTATTCTCTTCAAAAAGAATATATTCGATGTTATCAGCAATAGATTCATAAATACCTTTAGGGAATACTAATACATAACCTTCTCTTGAAACACCTGTATTCGCACTTGGAGTTACATCAAGTGAACCTTCTTTATTGTCATCAACATGGAACCATT
>CAMTOT010000282.1 GCA_947074165.1 uncultured Bacteroidales bacterium | reverse complement strand
AGTTAATGAGCGGTGACTGGAGTTCAGACGTGTGCTCTTCCGATCTCATATTTTTAAAAAACAACACTATGAATATAGCGCAAATAATGGCTTCTCTTGAAGCTAAGCATCCGGGAGAATCAGAATATCTACAAGCGGTAAAAGAGGTGTTAATCTCGATAGAAGATATTTACAACAAACATCCGGAGTTTGAAAAAGCTAAAATTGTAGAAAGAATTGTAGAGCCCGACCGTATCTTTACTTTTCGTGTGACATGGGTAGATGACAAAGGAAATGTACAAACCAATCTTGGATACAGAGTACAATTCAACAATGCCATCGGACCTTATAAAGGAGGTATACGTTTTCACGCCTCGGTCAATCTGTCAATACTTAAATTTTTAGGTTTTGAGCAGACTTTTAAAAATGCTCTGACAACACTTCCAATGGGTGGTGGTAAAGGGGGATCCGATTTCAATCCGCGAGGTAAATCAGACGGTGAGATAATGAGATTCTGCCAGGCTTTTATTCTTGAACTGTGGCGTAATCTCGGTCCAGACCGTGACGTACCAGCCGGGGATATTGGCGTTGGTGCTCGTGAAGTAGGATATATGTATGGTATGTACAAAAAGCTTGCCCGTGAGAATACGGGTACTTTTACCGGTAAGGGACTTGAATACGGAGGCTCTAAAATACGTCCGGAAGCTACAGGTTTTGGTGCTCTGTATTTTGTTGAAAATATGCTAAATACAAAAGGAGATTCAATAAAAGATAAAACTATAGCATTATCAGGGTTCGGTAATGTGGCATGGGGAGCGGCTATAAAAGCTACTGAACTGGGTGGCAAGGTGGTCACTATATCAGGTCCTGACGGATACATATATGATCCAGACGGCATAATAGGTGAGAAAATTGATTTTCTTCTTGAACTGCGTGCTACCGGTGAAGATATCGTAGAACCATATGTAGAGAAATATCCGAAGGCAGTATTCTATCCAGGTTCAAAACCGTGGGAACAAAAGGTAGACGTTGCATTGCCATGCGCTACACAAAATGAGCTCAACGGTGAAGATGCACAGACTCTTATCGAAAATGGAGTAATGTGCGTGGGTGAGGTATCAAATATGGGCTGTACACCTGAAGCGATTGAGGCTCTTATAGAACATAAGATTCTTTACGGACCGGGTAAAGCTGTAAATGCAGGCGGAGTTGCTACTTCAGGACTTGAAATGACACAAAATGCAATGCATATCAGCTGGAGCGAAGAAGAAGTAGACGATAAATTGAAACAGATAATGAATGATATTCACGAGCAGTGTACTGTGTACGGTACAGAACCCGACGGATACATTAACTATATGAAAGGAGCTAACATTGCCGGGTTTATGAAAGTAGCCAGAGCAATGCTTGATCAGGGTGTAATATAATTGAATAATCGTAATTAAATAAAAACCGCAATCTTATTCCTTTTTCTAAAATGAAACACCCAACGGATGCCATTAATAAATGGCGTCCGTTTTTTATATCCAAATTATGCTTATCTGATATAAAATCTTATTTTTGCATCATATAATAAGCATGCTTAATAGGTTTATTCATCACTCATACAGATACATGCTAATATCACTTTAAAAAAAATCACTTTATCCAATAAATTTATGTTTTTCGGTCTATTCAAGAATAAAGAAAAAGAGCAACTCAAACTACCATATCAGGTTGATATACACTCGCATATTATACCGGGAGTTGACGACGGATCTCAGGATATTGAAACATCTGTTTTTTTAGCTAAAAAAATGACTGACTGGGGCATTACAAAAGCTATTGCTACACCGCATCGCACAGATGTTACTTTTGAGAACTCACCAGAAACAATAAATAAACCATATGAGGAACTTTGTAAGGCTCTTTTGGATAATAATATAAACCTCGATCTGCACTACTCTTTTGAATACAGGATGGATGAAGGTTTTATAAACCTAAAAAACAACGGATTAATCAGACCACTACATGGTAAATTTATTCTTATAGAAAACTCATTTGTTCAACCGCTGTGGAATCTCGATCAATTTATCGCAGACATAAAACAGAAGGGATATTTTCCGATTTGGGCACATCCGGAAAGATATACATACTATTTTCAGAATAAATCTATATATAAACAAATACATGATATGGGCTGCCAGTTTCAGGTAAACGTACTTTCTATTGCCGGATGCTACGGAAGAGAGGTGCAGGATATTGCTCTTGACTTTCTGAAAAAAGGCTATCTTACTTATCTTGGTACAGACCTGCACCATGGACAACATGTTAAGGCTATGGATGAATTTTTAAGGAGCAACACTTATAAAAAGCTGAAACCTCAACTTGAAGATTATATATTAAATGACCAACTACTATAAATACAAAAGGCGTTACCTGATTAGGGTAACGCCTTTTATATTATATAATTTAAATATCAATCAAATATTCCATCAACTATCTCCGGGCCGCTATGATCATGGTTCTGCTGCGACTCCTTGCGTGAAGGTTGTGATACAGATGGTTGCTGTGGAGAAACAACTCCCTGATGATTATCGTCATTTTCATCGTGAACCTTAGTTCCGTCAATCCGTCTTTCCGGATTACAAGGATCTACAGCGTTTGTCATGTCAAACTCCTCTTCCATAGAGTATCCCAGTGATTTATCCGCATAAACCTTTTTCATAAACTCACCAAAGATTGGAAGTGCAAGCGCGGCTCCCTGCCCATAACGCATATTATCAAATCTTATGGCACGATCTTCACCGCCAACCCATGTTCCCGAAACAAGAGATGGAGTAAACGACATAAACCAACCGTCAGAGTTACTATTAGTTGTTCCCGTCTTACCGCCCATTGGCGCTGTTATTCCATAAATCCTGCGCACACGACTACCGGTACCGGAATCAACAACATCTCTAAGCATAGGAAGCATTTTGAAATATGTAGACTCACTAAATACCTCTTTTGTTTTTGGCGTAAATTGAGCAAGTATATTTCCGTTATTATCTTCTATACGTGTCACATATAAAGGATCTATACGAAGTCCTTTATTAGGGAATGCTGTATAACCGGTTACCATCTCCTCCACAGAAACCTCCGGAGTCCCAAGACATATAGATATTACCGGATCAAGATGATTTTTTATACCAAATGAATGCAACATACGCACAAAAGCGTAAGGAGACAATTTAGACATCACACGTGCCGATATCCAGTTATTAGATGTCATCAATGCCCAACGTAAAGTAACCATCTCTCCTATTCTGTCATGTCCCGCGTTGCGTGGCTTCCATGATATACCGTTCTCATCTACAAGATTCGGCTGCGTATTAAGCTCCAGATCACAAGGTGTACGTCCCTCCTCCATCGCGAACGAATATAGAAACGGTTTTATAGTTGACCCAACCTGACGACGCCCCTGAGTGACCATATCATACTGAAAATTAGCAAAATCACCTCCACCCACATAAGCCTTAACATGACCTGTACGAGGATCCATCGACATAAAGCCTGCACGAAGGAAGAACTTCTGATAACGGATAGAATCCATAGGTGTCATAATAGTATCTTTCATACCGTTCCATGTGAAAACCTGCATCTCCATCGGAGTATTGAAAGAAGCCAAAATCTCATCATTCGATTTTCCGGCTTTTTTAAGCACACGGTAACGTTCGCTCTGGCGCATAGTGCGGTTCATGGCGTCACGTATCTCATCATTAGTAAGATCATTAGAGAAAGGAGCTTTCAGTTTTCCTTTCTTTTCTTTAAAGAACTGAGGTTGAACAGTATTTTTCAGGTGATCAACGACAGCTTCCTCAGCGTATTTCTGCATACGAGAATCAATCGTAGTATATATCTTCAGGCCATCGGCAGTAAGATCGTATGGAGAACCGTCCGGTTTGAAATTTTTATTACACCACCCGTAGATAGGATTATCTTCCCATGAGATTGAATCCTCCTTAAACTTCTGCCCTTGCCATGACGCGTAAGCCGAACGAACAGGTTTCTTAGCTCTCATTACAGAGCGCAGATACTCCCTGAAATATGGAGCCAAGCCCTCTTTATGATCCGCTTTATGATAATATAAAGTAAGTGGCAATTCACTTATTGAGTCAAGTTGAGACTGAGAAATATATCCAGCTTTCTCCATCTGCTGAAGAACAACATTACGACGGCCACGAGTTCTCTCATTTCTGCGCAAAGGATTAAAAAGCGCAGGGTTTTTACACATCCCAACCAATGTAGCAGCTTCCTCTACAGATAATTCCTTTGGTGTTTTTCCAAAATAAACATAAGAGGCAGTGCGAATACCAACAGCATTA
>CAMTOT010000281.1 GCA_947074165.1 uncultured Bacteroidales bacterium | reverse complement strand
AGATAATGAGCGGTGACTGGAGTTCAGACGTGTGCTCTTCCGATCTATCAGATAAAGATCAGTTCAAAGGTGATTCTTTACCTGCAATTACTCCATTAGACAGCATACACGGAGTAAAAAATATTATAAATGCCTTTGTAAGTGATTTTGGTATTATTTCGCCCGACAGAAAATTTATATTTTGCAGTGAAGGGTTATGGACCACCGTGCCTGTATATAATTTTGTAGACGGTTTATGGCTGGGGCAGTCTTTTCTTATGGCTTATAAGCCTGATAACAAATATTCGTTAGAGATAAGACCTATGGTATATTATACGACGGCTAAGAAGACTGTGATATGGAGTGTAAATTCGGATATTTACTACGCACGAAAAATGAATGGCAAATTTACAATTAACGCAGGTAATCTGTCTGTCGATTATGATACAGAGGAACATCTCGGACGACTTGAAAACTCTCTTTATTCGCTTGGTCTTGGCAAGAACTATATGAAGCTGTTTAATAAACGGTTTATAGAGATAAAAAATGATTTTTATCCGCTTAGGGGATTAAGAGTATACGCCGGGGTATCTCTTCAATGGCGCAGGATGGAAGATAATCACACTACCTATAGTTTTATTAATAGCGATTTTGACACAAGTAATATACCGGAGAATAATAAGTTTGAACCTATGCCATATAATAAGGCTCTTATATGGGATATCGGCACGGATTTTACTTTATACAAAGGAAAAGACTCAAGGCATAATAGCAATGTTGTGGTGTACTCTTATATCCCGACTGTTTCTCTTCACCTTATCGGTTCATTGCCGGTGGGAAATGAAAATAGAAGCAAGTTTTTGAGACTTGACGCATCACTAAATCAGCGTTTCAGATTTCGTCAATACTCCACTTTTGAATATAAAATCGGAGGAGGCGCATTTCTTGATAAGTACAAGATATGGTTTCCCGATTTCAAACATTTTGGCGCGTATTCATTGCCTTCAATGAGAACCTTTACTAATGACGGTTATTTCCTGATCGGTTATTATAAGGCTGATACTGATGACGGCTGGGCAAAGACTACTTTTAATTTTATGTCGGAAGACTTTTTACTAAGCAGAATTAAAAACTTCAAGAAGGGAGATATAAGCGAAGGTCTGCATTTCAGATACTTATGGACTTCCGAGATTAATAATTATACTGAATGGGGATATTCACTCGGGTATAAAAAGTATATCAGAGTAGGTGCCTTCATCGGATTTGAAGGGGTAAATTATGAGAACTTTGGTATCTCGGTATCTTTCCCATGGTTATCAGGCAGTTTTTAACCAATATCACATTTATATATAAATATAAAAATTTATTAACACTTATATATACATATATCTTCTTAATATATATATTTGTGCTTCTAATTAAAACCATCACTTTATGTATTTCTTAGAAACTAAAAATGTCATAAAACAGTATGCTGATCATCTGGCTCTGAACAGTGTCAGTATATGTGTTCCTGAAAATAATATATTCGGGTTACTGGGTCCTAACGGAGCAGGGAAGACTACCCTGATAAGAATTATTAATCAAATTACAGCTCCTGACAGCGGTGAAGTTTTATTGAATGGAAATCCTCTAAAACAGGAAGATGTACATAAAATCGGATATTTGCCGGAGGAAAGAGGTTTGTATAAAAAGATGAAGGTTGGTGAGCAGGTTCTGTATCTTGCTCAACTGAAGGGAATGTCTAAAAAAGACGCTAAAATCAGAATGAATCATTGGTTTGATAAGTTTGGCATATCAGACTGGAGCAATAAGAAAGTGGAAGAACTTTCAAAAGGGATGCAACAGAAAATACAGTTTATAACTACTGTGCTTCATGAGCCTAAACTGCTTATTCTTGATGAACCGTTCAGCGGTTTTGACCCGGTCAACGCGGAACTGCTAAAAAAAGAGATTATGGAACTTAAGGAGGCAGGGGCAACAATTATTTTTTCAACTCACAATATGGGTTCTGTAGAGGATCTATGCGAAAATATAACTCTGATCAACCGCTCTAAGGCTGTACTTCAGGGACGTGTGGATGATATACGCCAACAGATGAAAAAACATATTTTCTGCGTCAGAGTAGCCAACGAAACATTCATTCCTAAAGATGGCGTATATGATGTAATAAACACAAAACGTATTCCTGGTGGTATTGAAGCTACAATAAAGATAGGAGCAAATCTTTCGAATAATGAGGTAATCAAGTCTCTTGTGTCTGATTATACTATTATTGCGTTTGAAGAGATACTGCCATCGATGCAGGAAGTTTTTATTGAAACTGTAAAGGATTCATCTCTAATTGAAATTTAATCATTATGAGCAAAATAGGAATTATCATAGAACGTGAATATATGACTCGCGTTTATAAAAAGTCATTTATTATTATGACTTTAGCAATACCGTTTATTTTTATCGCTTTGATTGCTGGCACTTTACTTCTTTCTCAGATTAAGGATAAAGAAGCTAAGGAGATAGCTGTAATCGATTATACCGGCAAGTTCGGACAGGTACTTAAGGATACGGAAAGCTATAAGTTTTTACGGGTTGAAGATATAGGAGAGGAGTCTGCGAGTAATTATTATAAAAGTTCCGGACGCGATATTTACGCAATACTTACTATTACGGGAGACCTCATTGAAAACCCTAAACAGATCACTCTTTTCTCTGAAAAGACGCTTAATATGGGGCTTAAGAAAGATATTTCAAACCAGCTTAATCCTTACCTTTCAGAACTTAAAATTGAATCGTATAATATACCTGATCTAAAAAGAATAGTAGCCGATTCAAAAGTATCGATTGATATTGACACTGTAAAATGGGATATTGAAGGAGGAGAAACTAAATCTTCGGCAGAACTTGCCTCTATAATAGGAATGGTTTTTACGTTTCTTATATATATGTTTATTTTCGCTTACGGCGGTATGGTAATGCAAGCTGTAATACAGGAGAAAACTAATCGTATAGTGGAAGTTATGGTTTCATCTGTAAAACCGTTTGAACTTATGATGGGTAAGATTATTGGTATTGCTTTTGTTGGTCTTACACAATTTCTTATCTGGATGGCTATTATCATAGGTGCATGCACAGCTTTAGGGATAGGTGCTTCGGCTTCTGAGATTAAAGATATTGCAACTGTAGGAATGGAACAGCAAATGATGAATCAACAAATGCTTGGCGGTGGAGCTGCTATGGCTGATCCTGGCATTATAGCTGATATAAACGGAATGATACAGGGAGTGAATTTCAGTGAATTAATTGCTTGTTTTGTAATATACTTTATTGGCGGGTATCTACTTTATGCTTCACTTTTTGCCGCTATAGGATCGCTCGTTGATCAGGAAGCAGATACTCAGCAGTTTATGATGCCCGTGACTCTTATTATTATGTTTGCTTTTTACACGGCAATATATAGTATTGAAAACCCAGACGGACCATTAGCCTTTTGGTGCTCGGTAATACCTCTTACTTCCCCTATAGTGATGATGGTAAGGTTGCCTTACGATGTGCCTCTATGGCAATTATTTCTTTCCATTGGTCTTTTATTAGGATCTTTCATTGCGACTACTGCGATAGCTGCAAAAATTTATCGTACAGGAATTCTTATGTATGGTAAAAAAACTACGTGGAAAGAGGTATTCAAGTGGCTTAAATACAGTAATTGATTAAATTTTATAGCAACATTATGATATTTTTATTATAACTTTAAATATAACTAATAATAAAAATATCATGAAAGTTGTAAGATTTGGAGTGTCACTTGAGAAAAACCTGTTGGATATTCTTGAAGAATATATGATAAAAAACAACATTGAAAACAGATCTCAGGCCATACGCCAACTCATTAAGAATATAGAAGTCGAGGAGAAGCTTAATACTGATCAGATTGTAGGAGGATCTATTCTTTTATCTTATAATCATCATAAGCGTGAGGTGATAGATAAGATTACATCTATACAGCATAATCATTACAAATTGATTTTAAGCTCTCAGCATATCCATCTTAATCACGATACATGCATGGAGATTATAGCCCTTAAAGGCAAGGCTTCAGAATTAAAAAATCTTGCTTCTGAGCTTAAGGCTATTAAAGGCGGTGTATATGGGGATCTCTCCGTAACTCCTATATGATAATCAGTTGTGACTGCTTATAAATAAAAAAGAGTAATAATTTCAGGTAATATCCCTGCAATTATTACTCTTTTTTATTTATAAGTATATTTATTTAGGCTGTATCAAAACCTCCATGCTTCAGCTTTTTCATCACGTTCTATTTTTTCGAATTCAACTAAAGGAATATTTTTATTTG
>CAMTOT010000280.1 GCA_947074165.1 uncultured Bacteroidales bacterium | reverse complement strand
ATGATAGATGAATCTATGGACAAAGAACAGATGAAACAGCCTGCCCAAAGTTGGGAGTTTCGATCAAAACCGGCATGGCAGAGATTATTGATTATGGTTGGAGGTGTATTGTTCAACTTTATCCTTGCGATAATAATCTATGCTGCTATTGCTTTTCATTGGGGAGAGGTAAGACTACCACTAAGAAATATAAAAGCTGGTATGAGCTACTCAGAAGTAGCACAGGGCGCAGGTTTTAAAAACGGAGATATTATATGGAGTGTTGACGGTAAAGAGATGCCAAATCTTGATGTAATGACACTAGCCGAATCTGAAACCGTGACTGTTGTAAGAGACGGAAAGAAAGTGGATATAACACTACCTTCTGATATGATGGAAAGAGTTATTGCCGCAAATACATGGTTTGCCAAAGCAAATATACCTATGGTCGTAGCAGAAGCTACAAAAGGAGGAAATGCCGATAAAGCCGGAGTTATTACAAACGATAGTATCGTTTCGATAAACTCGGTAAACGCAATGTCTCTTGAAACTGTAATGCAGATGTTTTCAGAACTAAAGAATACTGATGCTACAATAGGTTTTTATCGTAATGGAGAATACAACGAGCTTCTTGTGCCGATTGATGAAAACGGGAAAATAGGTATAGCGCTTAAACAACCGATGGATATGTATGATATGGAATATATTAAATATTCATTTGTTGAATCTATACCGGTTGGTATAAGCGCAGGTATAGACCGTCTTAGCAAATATGTATCTTCACTTAAATATGTATTTACCAAAGAGGGTGCACAGAGTCTTGGTGGGTTTGTCTCAATAGGTAATATTTTTCCTGCTACATGGGATTGGTATGCGTTTTGGAATATGACTGCCTTTTTGTCAATAATTCTGGCGTTTATGAATATACTTCCTATACCGGCACTTGATGGTGGTCATGTGTTGTTTCTTCTTTATGAAGTAGTGACAAGACGTAAACCAAGCGATAAATTTATGGAGTACGCTCAGATGACCGGTATGATTATACTATTTGGTCTTCTTATCGTTGCAAACGGTAACGACCTGATTAAAATTTTCTTTAAATAAGATATGAGTTATATTAAGATACAATTAAAACCGGGTAAAGAGGAGTCGCTTAAACGATTTCACCCATGGGTTTTCTCTGGTGCCATTGACAGAGTACAGGAGCAACCTCAAGAAGGCGATGTAGTAGAAGTTATTGATTCTAAAGGAAAGTTCATCGGATATGGACACTGCCAAATAGGTAGTATAGCTGTAAGAATTCTTACATTTGAACAGGAACTTATTGATTTTAACTTTTGGAAAAAGCGTCTTCAGGTTGCATTTGAACTTCGTAAAGGTCTTGGCCTTGTAGATGGGGAGCGCAATAATACTTACCGTCTTGTACATGGTGAAGGTGATTATCTGCCAGGGCTTATTATAGATGTTTACGGCCAGACGGCAGTTATGCAGGCACATGCTCCAGGTATGCACTTTGTACGCGAAGAGTTGGCAAAGGCCCTTGTAGAGGTGGCTGGTGCTGATATTCAAAATGTATATTATAAGTCAGAGACAACACTCCCTTACAAAGCTGATCTTGGAGCGGAGAATGGATATCTGATAGGTGGAGACGATCACTGTGATATTGCAATTGAGAATGGTCTTAAATTTCACGTAGACTGGTTAAAAGGTCAAAAAACAGGTTTCTTTGTAGATCAAAGAGAGAACAGGTCTTTGCTTGAGAAGTATTCAAATGGCAGATCGGTTCTTAATATGTTCTGTTATACAGGAGGCTTTTCTTTCTATGCAATGCGTGGTGGGGCAAAAGTAGTTCACTCTGTTGACAGCTCAGCGAAAGCAATTGACTTGACAAATAAAAATGTTGAACTCAATTTTCCGGAAGATAAAAGACACGAGGCATATGCAGAGGATGCGTTTAAATATCTTGACCGAATGGGAGATCAGTACGATCTTATAATTCTGGATCCACCGGCTTTTGCAAAACACAGGAAAGTATTAAAAAATGCTCTTCAAGGTTATCGCAAACTAAATGCAAAGGCATTTGAGAAGATTAAATCCGGAGGTCTGCTGTTTACATTTTCCTGCTCTCAGGTAGTAACAAAAGAGGAGTTCCGTCTGGCTGTATTTAGCGCAGCCGCAGCATCTGGTCGACGTGTTAGAATTATACATCAAATGACTCAGCCTATAGATCATCCTATAAATATCTATCATCCGGAGGGAGAATACCTGAAAGGTCTTGTCCTTTACGTAGAATAGTGAATATAAAGCATATTTCAAATATTGTAAATGAGCCTGTTATGACAGTTGTTGTCTGACAGGCTCTTTTTTCGTATCATATTTACAGTTTAATAAATGCTCATTTAAGTAATATATATAATAAACTTAAGAAATATCAATCAGTATAATCTTAATTGAACAAATAAATTTCACACTTGTTTTAACTATAAGTGAACCATAAATTGATATTACAGAAAATTTACAGACAACAATTATGGAAAATACTGATTATAGATTAGAACATGATTTTCTCGGTGAAAAGCAGATACCTGCTAACGCCTATTATGGAGTACAAACATTAAGGGCTCTTGAGAATTTTAATATTAGCAATGTTCCTTTGAGTTTCTTTAAAGAGTTGATAAAGGGTCTTGCTATGGTAAAACAAGCGTCAGCAATGGCGAATTGTGAACTTGGTCTTCTTTCTGTTGAAAAGAAAAATGCAATAGTGGAGGCATGCCAAGAGATACAAGCGGGTTTGTTTGACAACCAATTTGTTGTTGATATGGTGCAGGGAGGTGCAGGTACATCAACAAATATGAATGCCAACGAGGTTATTACTAACCGTGCGTTAGAGATACTTGGTCATAAAAAAGGTGAGTATCAATATCTTCATCCAAATGATGAGGTAAATATGTCGCAATCAACCAATGATGTGTATCCGACAGCTGTTAAAATAGCATTGATACTTAGTGACCGAAAACTTGTCGATGCTCTTAAGTATCTAATAGAGTCTTTTGAAAATAAGGCAAAAGAATTTCATCTTATCATCAAAATGGGCAGAACACAGCTACAGGATGCTGTGCCAATGACATTAGGACAGGAGTTTGAAGCTTACGCGGCAAATCTTACAGAGGAAATATCACGCCTTGAGCAAAATGTAAATCTCTTCCTTGAAGTGAATATGGGAGCTACAGCAATCGGAACTGGTATTACTGCCGATCCTGATTATTCAGCTCTTTGTATTAAATATCTTGCTCAGGTAAGTGGTCTTAATGTTGTGCCTGCAAGTAACTTTATTGAGGCAACTAACGATACCGGTGCATTTGTAATGTATTCTTCTGCGGTGAAGAGACTGGCTGTAAAACTATCTAAGATATGCAATGACCTTAGATTACTTTCCAGTGGACCTCGTACAGGTATTAATGAAATAAATCTGCCACCTCGTCAGCCCGGTTCATCTATTATGCCGGGTAAAGTGAATCCTGTTATTCCGGAGGTTGTCAATCAGATTGCATTTATGGTGTTTGGTAATGACCTTACTGTTACTTTTGCTGCCGAAGCGGGTCAGCTTGAGTTAAACGTAATGGAACCAATCATAGTGTACTCTATGTTCCAGTCTATAGAGATGATGACTAAAGGTATGATTACTCTAAGAGATAAATGTATTGACGGTATCACAGCAAATGCAGACAGATGTAAGGACCTTGTTTATCATAGTATTGGTATAGTTACAGCTCTGCTTCCGGTCCTTGGATATGAGACATGTTCTAAGCTGGCTCGTGATGCAATGGAGACAGGCAAAGGTATCTACGATCTTATTCTTGAACAAAAACTACTTTCAAAAGAAGAGCTTGATGAATTGCTTAAGCCTGAGAATATGATTAACCCTCAGCGTCTGCCTAAAAAAGAGTAATAAATAATATCTAATAGATTATCCGACTCAGGATGGAAAGTATTATCGGGAACATGCCAAATAAATATTTTGCTTGTAATAGATATTAACTCCATGCTAAGTCGGATTTTTTTAAAAATAAAAGCGTTATTATATAATATAATGTAAACAATATTATATTTGTAGTAACTGAAGATGAATATATGATGCTTTTTGAAGAGTTATTGGAAGATCTGTTGACAAGAGATGTATCGTTTTATGTATGTAGAATGCCCGAATCAAACACTTTAGAATTAGGTGCCCAATTATATACCAAAGATATTGTAAGATATAAAGATTTATCGGAAATCGAAGATGAGGGATTTGCTTTGTCTCCTTTTGCGTATCCTGAGAATTATGCATTCAACAGAAGATCGGAAGAGCACACGTCTGAACTCCAGTCACCGCTCATTATCTC
>CAMTOT010000279.1 GCA_947074165.1 uncultured Bacteroidales bacterium | reverse complement strand
TACGAGGTAATGAGCGGTGACTGGAGTTCAGACGTGTGCTCTTCCGATCTGTCCATTTTAATGGTAATGAGGCTTACAAAGAGGGACTTAAAAGTATGGAAGAATCTTATGAAGACGATTTTTCCGGTACTATATTTCTGCACCCTGTAAGTTCACTTGCCGGACTTGACAATATAAAAGGAAATCCGAAATTTGACCGCGCCATTGAAAAGGCTCAGAAATCAATAAAACTAAAATCCATAAAGAAGCGTCCGGCTAAAAATCAGAGAAAATCTCGAGACGAGGCATATAAAAGGTATTTGCAGCGAACGGAGTATAATCCTTTTTTGCAAAACGCATGGACTTTATTAGGAAGATCTCAATTTTACAAAGGCGACTTTCTGGCCTCTGCCGCGACATTTCAGTATATCGTGCGTAACTTTTGGTGGCTTCCGGAAACTCAAAATGAGGCATATCTGTGGATGGGGCGATCATATACGGAGATGGGTTGGATATATGAAGCAGAAAACGCATTCGCCAAAGTTGATGCGGATAAACTTTCTAACTCTCTAAAAAATGAACATTCAGTTGCTTTAGCTTCCTATCTGATAAAAACAGAGTCATACAAAGAGGCTATTCCTTATCTGACAAAGGCAATATCATCAGAAAGCAATAAGACACAGAAGGCACGTATGACATTCCTTCTGGCTCAACTTCACGAGAGTGAGCAGAATCATGCTATGGCTTATAAATATTACGGCAAAGTACTAAATATGAATACCAATTACCGTATTTCTTTCAACGCGCAGATAAGCCAGACTGACGTTATGCCCAAAAACAATCTGAATAAGATAGAGAGAAAGATAAACCGTATGGAGCGCGATCCCCGCAATAAAGAGTATCTCGATCAGGTGTTATACGCCAAAGGCAACATGTATCTGCTTAAGAATGACACAATAAAAGCTATTGATGCATTTATGTGCGCTGTCGATTCAAGCAAAAGAGGCGGCATGGAAAAAGCGGTGGCGGCTATTAAGCTTGGTGATCTTTGCTTTGAAAGGGAGGATTATCTTAAAGCTCAGCCGGCATACGCGTCGGCTGTAAGTATTATATCCGAAAAGCACAAGGAATATGAAAGAGTAAACAGACTGTCTTCTGTACTCGATAAGCTAAAAGATTACGCGGAAACAGTACATGTGCAGGACAGTATGCTGCAACTTGTCAACATGAGTGAAGCGAAGCGCATGAATATTATAAACGCAGCCATAAAAGAGGTTGAGAGAAAAGAAAAACTGGCTCAACAAGAAGCCAGACGCGCCGAATATGAGAATCAAAAAGAAAATAATAATCTAAATAACAATAACGTAAACACACCTTCCGTCCCATCTTTTAATAACGGTGACAACTCTTGGTATTTTTATAATCAGGCATCTTTGAAAAACGGAAAAACGGAGTTTCAGAGAAAATGGGGAACAAGAAAACAAGAGGATGACTGGAGAAGGAAGGATAAAACATCTGTATTCTTAGCTGATGATTCGAACGATGAAAATAAAGAGTCGGTAGATAATGAGAATATTTCAATTATTGATAACTCTGTTGATAACTTTGTTAATAACTTTGTTAATAACGAAGTTACGACTACAGACAACAAAGATCCGCAATACTATCTTTCTCAACTGCCTTTTTCGCAAGAAGAACAGGCTAACGCCAACTCCCTTATTGAAGACGGGTTATACAACATGGGTATTATATTCTGCAGGGATCTGGAGAATTTTAATGTTTCTATTAAGACTCTGAAGGATATAGAGACAAGATATCCGGAATCGGGGTATATGCTGGATATATATTATGAAATATATCTTATGTATATGCGAATGGGTAATACTGCTTATGCTGATGTATATAAAAATAAGATATTGAGCTCTTTTGAAGAGTCAGCTTACGCTACGGCACTTCGCGACCCTGATTATATTGATAACTTAAGACAAATGAGTGCCAGACAGGAGGAGCTGTACGCAGAGACTTACAAGCATTATCTTGATGGTAATACGGCATCGGTACATGACAATTATAAATTTGTAAAAGAGAACTGGCCTCTTTGCAAACTTATGCCCAAATTTATGTTTCTTGAAGCATTATCTTTTGTGCCTGAACATAATGTCAACTCATTTAAGGAGACACTTGAGCAGCTTACCGCGGCTTACGGGGAGAGCGATGTGGCACCACTGGCGGGGTTGATGATAAAGGGACTTGCCGAGGGTCGAAACATGGAGGGAGGATCTACTGTAAGAGGTATGGTGTGGGAAACAAAATTAGCAATTGACGGTTCTGCGGTAAATGATTCTGTAAAAGAAGATTTTATAGAAAGCAGAGATATACCGCATCTTTTGCTTTATGTATATAAATCAGACTCTATCAATGCCAATGACCTGCTTTTTGATATTGCGAGATATAATTTCTCTAACTATATTGTGAAGGATTTTGACCTTGACATCATTAAATTCCCTGAGATTTCAATGGTCTTAGTTAAAGGATTTGTAAATTTTGACGAGTTAAGCAAATACAGAACTACCCAAACATCGGCTAAAGCGTTCACTATGCCAGCAGGTGTGACACCTATCATGATTTCCGAAGAGAACTTCAGAATCCTACTAAACGGACGGTCATTTTCCGATTACTTCATATTTATGGAGAACGCGGCAGTATCTTCTGCGGAAGAACCGGTTATGGGTACAGACTCTAAAATTAGTGATCCTATTGAACAACCATTACTGGAAGGTGTTTCTAATAATGGTGAGGATGAAAACGGAAAAACAGTAAATCCTGAAAATAAATTTGATATAACAGAATAAGATATATTATATGAGAAATGAAAGAATCTTATGGGCTGACGATGAAATAGATCTCCTTAAGCCGCACATCATGTTTTTACAACAAAAAGGTTATGAAGTAGTCGGGGCAAATAATGGTCACGACGCAATCGACCTTGTTGAACAGGAACATTTCGATCTTATATTTCTCGACGAAAACATGCCGGGACTAACCGGATTAGAGACGCTTTCGGAGATCAAGCAGCGTTATCCGTCAGTTCCTGTTATTATGATAACAAAAAGTGAGGAAGAGGATATCATGAATCAGGCTATAGGCGGGAAGATAGCTGATTATCTGATTAAACCGGTTAACCCGAATCAGATACTTCTTTCTATTAAAAAGAATCTACATACAAAAGAGATAATATCTGAGAAAAACACCTCGGGTTATCAACAAGATTTTGGCAAAATCGGAATGATGATCAACGAGGCTATGAAGTTTGAGGATTGGGTTGAAGTGTATAAAAAACTTCTTTTTTGGGAACTGGAACTTGAGACACTTGACAACGGAATGATGGAGATGCTTAAGCTTCAAAAAACTGAGGCTAATAGCGCTTTCACGAAATTTGTAAAGAAAAATTATGAAGACTGGGTTACAAGTGAAGAGAGACCGCTTATGAGCCCTGATCTTTTCAAAAAGAGAATTTTCCCTCTTTTGGACAGTGATGAAAAGGTATTTGTAATTCTTATAGATAACTTCCGTTATGACCAGTGGCTTACCATAAAGCCTATTTTAAATGAATATTTCTCTTTTGAAGAAGATATATATTGTAGTATATTGCCTACTGTGACTCAATATGCCCGCAACGCTATCTTTTCAGGTCTTATGCCGGATAAAATAGCTAAAATGTTTCCGGATTTATGGGTAGACGAAGATGAAGAAGAGGGTAAAAATCTTAATGAAGCACCTCTTATTCAGACGCAGCTTGACAGATACAGAAAAAAATACAACTTTTCTTATCATAAAGTGAATGAGTCCTCTTTTGGTGAAAGACTTGTGCATAATTTCTCAAACATTGAGAATAATCCCCTGAATATCGTTGTTCTCAATTTTATTGATATGCTGTCGCATGCTCGTACGGAATCAAAAATGATCAGAGAGCTCGCCTCAACGGAAGCAGCATACAGATCACTTACCAAAACATGGCTTGAACACTCTTCTACTATAGATCTTTTTAAGAAACTTGCTGAGAGAGACTATAAAGTTATTGTGACTACGGATCACGGGACTATAAGAGTGGATAACGCCATTAAAGTTATCGGCGATAAAAACACCAATACTAATCTTAGATACAAAGTTGGTAAGAACCTTAGTTACAATCCAAAACAGGTATATGAGATTAAGCAACCTGAAAAGTTCGGATTGCCAAGCCTAAATGTTAGTTCGACGTATATATTCGCTACAAACAGAGATTTTTTAGCTTATCCTAATAACTACAACTACTATGTGAGCTATTATAAAGATACGTTCCAGCACAGAGGTATATCTATGGAGGAGATGCTTATACCATTCATT
>CAMTOT010000278.1 GCA_947074165.1 uncultured Bacteroidales bacterium | reverse complement strand
AGATAATGAGCGGTGACTGGAGTTCAGACGTGTGCTCTTCCGATCTAACTTTATATGAAACCTCCGCAACGGTGAGATTTGTTGAGATAAGCATAGAAGCGGCCTTTTTCATTCTGACAATCCTGATATACTCAACAGGAGAAAATCCTGTGATTGCTTTAGTCTTTTTGTAAAGTACATTCCGACTCATTCCCATTTTATCTGAAAATTCTTCAATGGTGAAATTTTGCATTATAAGAGTATCATCATCAAGAAGACTATTAAATTTATCCATAAAAGACTTCTCTTCAGAGTAAATATTCACAACATCGGTACGTATCTCTTTTCCGAATTTCTCTCTCAATACAAGTCGCTGCTCAATAAGCTGTACCATACGGGTCAACAGCATTTGTACACTGAATGGTTTTGTGATATACGCATCAGCACTGAACTCATATCCCTTTATTTTATCTTCTTGCGTACCTAACGCAGTGAGTAATATTACCGGAATATGGCATAACGCGTAATTATTCTTTATTTTTCGGCATACTTCATAGCCATCCATGACAGGCATCATAATATCACTTATAATTAAGTCAGGTTCATCCTCCATAGCCCTGTCAACTCCTATCTGCCCATTTTCAGCTGTGATAACTTCAAAATATTCTGATATCTCTGTTTGAAGAAAATTTCTTACATCAGTATCATCCTCAATAATAAGTACCTTATACTTATTCATTGGTGATTTAGATTGTAGCGTATTTAAAGACTCAACAAGAGCTGAATTATCAATATAATGTGACTCTACAGAGTTAGTTTCCACTTCGTGTTTATTATCAATGCATACAGTTGCGAAATCATTTTCAGAATAAGAATCTTTCGATGTAGGTAAAACAATCTCAAATACAGAACCTTTAGGCAGATTCTCATAAAATCTGATTGACCCCTTATGAATAGTTACAAGTTCGTGAGAAAGATGCAGACCAACGCCAACGCTGTTTTTCCCCGAAAGTTTATTACCGGCAAATCGTTTAAACAGATCCGACTGTTTATCGGGAGTTATCCCTATTCCGTTGTCTTTCACACGTATAAAAAAACGCTTGTCAGACTCGTCAATATCAATAATAAGCTCGATGCTACCTTTCTCTTGTGTATACTTAAAGGCGTTGGAGAGTAGATTATATATTACCTTATCAATTTTACCTTTATCAATATAAGTATTAAACTTTTCTACTGACGGGGAAAACCGATATGTCATATTTTTTGAATCAGCTATATCATTAAAACTAAAAAAAATCTCTTTTATAAACCCGATAAGATCGGTCTCTTCAAGAGATAGAGCTAGTTTGTTATTTTGCATTTTCCTGAATTCAAGTAGCTGATCAATAAGCCTCATCATTCGGCTTGTACTTTTGTCCAATGTTTTAAGCGGATGTGTAAGTTCCCGTCTTACATACTCATTACTCTTTATTTTGTCTAAAGCACCTATGATAAGAGTAAGCGGGGTACGAAACTCATGTGAAATATTAGTAAAGAATATAAGTTTATATTCCGTAAGCTCTGTCTCTACTGATATTCTGTTGCGTAAGCGAGCAAAGTTTATTGTGATGCGATACACAATAAACAAAGCTATCATAATTAAAACAATATAAATTAGGAATGCCGGTCCGGTAAGATAAAACGGAGGCATTACAGTTATATCAATAACCGTCTCATCATCTCTCCATACACCGTTGCTATCTGAGGCTTTAACTCTTAGCCTATAATGGCCGGGATCAAGATATTTATACGACGCAAAATTAAAATAAGACGGGTCAGTCCATTTTGTATCGTAATTATCAAGTTTATACGAGTATTTTATAAGATCTGATTCATTAAAATTAAAAGAGTTGAACTCAATGACGAAAGAGTTCTGCTTGTATGTAAGGTTTATATGATCAGAGTAACTGATAGATTTTGATAATGGCGAGTTATTCCCATCCGGAAAAACATCATTACCATTAACCTTTAGATTTGTAAATATTACCGGAGTATGGAAGTCTCTTCGCTGCATAGTTTCGGGATTAATTACCACAAAACCGAGATTAGTCCCAAGCAGAATTTCTCCTTTGTGATTAAGACAAGCGCTATTCTCACTGAAAGAGTTTGCCAATACACCTCCTGAGAATAAATAGTTTTCAAAATGACTATCCTCAATATTAAATTTGGATATACCCAGCTCTGTTGATATCCATAGATTGCCAAGGTGGTCTGGTACAATGCCAAGTACGATATTATTGGCAAGACCATTTTTCGTAGAATATGTATCAAAATGGGTATCATTGACATATTTACAAAGCCCTCCTCCTGAAGTACCTATCCAGATATTATTATTATTATCTGATATTATTGTTCTAACTTCGTTGCTGGGTAGGAGTCCTTTGTCATAACTGTAGTGTATATAAGCAGACCTGTCTGCTATAAGCGAATCGGGATTGAATCTGTATATACCGTTATCGCATCCCATCCATATATCTCCTGCTTTATCGCAGAATAGTACACGAACATTCTTCTGAGATCTGAAATCATTAAAGAATACACTGAATTTATAATTCTCACCCTCTTTCTTAGCAAGATTAAGTCCACCTCCGAATGTGCCAACCCACATACGTCCATTAAGATCTCTTTTTATTGTAAATACGTTGTTGGATGATATCGAACCGGGTATGTTTTTTTTACTATCGTATGTTTTACCACCTATGTTTACCCCGTCGCCACGTGTCCCAATCCAAATATTGCCAATGGTATCAGTAGCTAAATCATATAGATTTTTAGTGCTTCTTTTATTTGATAAAATAAGTTTAAGATTATTGTCATAAATATATAATCCACCCTTACGTGTAGATACCCATATCTCACCGTTAGGGCGGGCCTTTATCATTCTAATTGTGTTAGAACGGTCAGCGAGATGCTCCTCTTCCGGGAATATTCTTTTAACATTGTCTTGTATTACGGAAAGTTTGTTGATTCCGGCGAATTCACAGCTAACCCATATTGAGCCAGATTTATCCTGAGCCAGACATAGCAGGAAGTTCGAATTAATATCTCCTGATTTATTATTGTTGCTGGCTTTGCAGTTGAGCAGCTCTTTTGTAACCGGATTGTATGTAAATAATCCGTTGCCATAAGTGGATATCCATTTAATACCGTTTGGATCTTCATTGATTGCGTATCGTTCGTAATCGATAAATTCAATCTGCTCATCATCCATAAGAGTAAGCTCGGAGATCCTGTTGAAATTTGGTTCTATAAAATATACCTTTCCTGTTTTATTATATATCCATATATCACCTCCGTTGTCTTTAATAGAGTGACCATACTTTATGTTTGTGCCAAAAAGTTTTTCTGAAGAGTACAGAGTGTTATTTTGAGGATTATAGACTTTACAATTCTCAGATGTCATCAAAATAATTTCGCCATTAAGTTCAAAGATCCCGGTGGGATATGCTTCAGGTGTATCTATGTCTATTATCTCAAGTATTTTATCATTTTTCTTGTCATATTTGTAAAGAACATTTTTATAACTCAAAAAGTATATCTCATTATTGATCACAATATGGCTGTTTACCCATATATCCTTCCTTTTAATATCAACTACTCCATCACGTATAATGCCAATTCCTCCTCTTGTAGCTATCCATATATTTTTGTCATTATCTTCACATATAAGACGCACATTGTCGTGAGGCAGCGAGTTTAATTCTTTTTTGAAAGTTTGTGAATAAAATTTTCCGTTATTATATCTTATTTGTCTGCACCCGTTGCCATTATCCCAAAGCCAGACAGTAGAGTCGGACGCAAAATAAATACGAGAATATTTCTCTTTATATTCATTACACCCGGTATAATCTACAAACATACCTTTTTGTAAATCATAACAGCTATACATTCTCGATGTGGTACCAATCCACAAAAGTTGATTATTGTCCTCTCTTAGAAAATTAAGTTGATAATCGGCAAGTGATATTTTCTCTTCATTATTATCCGGAAAGAAATTTACAAAGCTATTTCCGTCATATCTACTTAGTCCGTTTAGTGTGGCCATCCACAAAAATCCTTTACTATCCTGCAAAAAGGCTCTCACTGAATTATTGGGCAGGCCGTCAGCTGAATTAAACTGCTGGGAAATTAAATTAATAGACGCATTTGACAGAAGAGAGAATATAAAGAATATTACAGCAAAAATGGGTCGGTATAGACAAGATAATCTCATATTATTATTTAGCTTTTTATAGGTAAAATATAGCTTTTAAAGAATGATATCACCGCTTTTTTATAAAAACAGCATTAGATTTTAATTAGTATTTTTCAAGATCGGAAGAGCACACGTCTGAACTCCAGTCACCGCTCATTATCTC
>CAMTOT010000277.1 GCA_947074165.1 uncultured Bacteroidales bacterium | reverse complement strand
ACGTGTGCTCTTCCGATCTTGTTTTATATATGTCAGTTCAATTCTGTGATGTGTATTCATATTGGTTTTCGTGTACAGGGCTGTCCCAAGGGGTAAAGGGGCAGCCCTATTTTTTATAAAAAATAGGGCTGCATTCAGATTTTATAATTATAAACAACCCTTACTTGAAGGGAGTTGAAATTTATAAATATCTCTTTTTATAGCCATTTTAATTGACTTAGCAAAGGCTTTGAATATACCTTCTATTTTGTGATGCTCATTATCTCCATCAGCTTTTATGTTAAGATTCATAAGAGCAGTGTCGCTAACCGATTTAAAGAAATGATAAAACATCTCAGTGGGCATATCTCCGATTTTCTCTCGTTTAAAATCTGCATCCCAAATAAGCCATGGGCGTCCACCAAAGTCTAAAGCTACAGAACAAAGCGACTCATCCATTGGAAGACAGAATCCGTAACGTTCTATACCGCGTTTACTTCCTATTGCCTTAAGAAGGGCATCTCCAAGAGCCAGTCCAGTATCTTCTATTGTGTGATGCTCGTCTACATGAAGATCCCCCTTAGTGATAATCTTAAGATCTATTCCGGAGTGGCGCGCAATTTGCTCAAGCATGTGATCAAAGAACCCTAATCCTGTTGCTATTTCAGCCTTACCTGTTCCATCTATATCAATCTCAATAAGAATATCTGTTTCATTTGTTTTTCTCTCAACACGTGACTTTCTTTCACCTGCGAAGAGAAATTCAGAGATGCGTCCCCAGTCATTTGATATAAGTGCGCAATACTCTCTTAGTCCATTCTCTTCAAGAAGTTTAATGCCCTCTTCCGGTTCTTTAATAAGAATGCCTTTACAGCCCAGATTTTTGGCAAGCATAATGTCTGTTATTCGGTCTCCTACAACGAACGACCCCTTAAGATCATATTGATCTGAAAAGTATTTTGTAAGCATACCTACACCCGGCTTTCGTGTTGGTAAATCATCTTCTGCAAATGATTTATCAATAAAAACCTCATCAAAAATAATATCTTCACCTTCTAGAATATTCATCATAAGATTATGAGGTCCGATAAATGTTTTCTCCGGAAAGCACTCCGTCCCTAATCCATCTTGATTTGTTACCATAGCAAGTTCGAAATCAAGATTGTTAGCTATAAAATTTAGATTCTTTATAGCATGAGGTAAAAAAGCCAATTTTTCAAAACTATCAACCTGAAAGTCGGTTGGCGGCTCAACTATTATTGTTCCGTCTCTGTCAATAAATAATACTTTTTTCATCTTCTTGTTGTTCCTGATTATAAGACCTCTTTAATAGCATTAATAGTTATAATATTCTCATCAGGTGTACCTACTGTTATTCTCAGGCATCCTTGGCAAAGAGTAATACTATTTCTGTTTCTTACTACAATTCCTTTTTTTACAAGTTCATCATACGTTTTGTTCGCATCATTTGTCTTTATGAGAATGAAGTTAGCATCGCTTGGATAAATATTTAACACACCCGGAATGTTTTTAAGCTCGTTCTCAAGATTCTTTCTTTCTTCTTTTAATAATGCTACCTGACGAATCATATCAGCCTCATTGTCAAGTATCTCCATGATGTGTTTCTGCGCAAGGATATTGATGTTGTAAGGATATTTTACTTTATTAAAATATGCTATTATTTCAGTAGAAGCAAAAGCCATACCAACCCTTACTGATGCCTGAGCCCAAGCCTTTGAGAATGTCTGCAAGATTACCATATTCGGATAGCAAGACAGGCTTTTAAGCATGCTGTCCTGTTCTGCGAAATCAATATATGCTTCATCAATAACGACTATTCCGTTGAAGTTATTAAGTATATTAAGAATCTCTGTAATATCAAGCAGATTACCGGTCGGATTGTTTGGCGAGCATATGAAAATTATCTTAGTATTGTTGTCTATCGCATTTAGTATTGCCTCGCTGTTGAGAGTGAAATCCCTGTTAAGATTAATCTGTCTATATTCAACATCGTTTATTTCTGCGCAAACTTGGTACATCCCATAAGTTGGTGTGGGTGCAATGACATTATCAATGCGAGGGTCACAAAATATACGGTAAAGCAAATCGATAGCCTCGTCGCTGCCGTTGCCTATAAAAATTTGATTTTCGTATACTCCTTTTACTTTAGATAATTTTCTCTTTACCTCTGTCTGAAAGGGATCGGGATAGCGATTATATCCATTCTCGTAGGGATTCTCATTCGCGTCAAGAAACACTGACGCTTCTCCCTTAAATTCTGTTCTTGCACATGAATATGGCTTTAAGTTAAGTATATTCTTCCGTATTAATTTCTTGATATCCATTTCACTATTAATTTATATTCTCAATACGTACCGAAACCGCATTTTTATGAGCTATAAGACTTTCATTCTCTGCCATAACCTCTATTGTCTCCGCAAGAGATATAAGACCGGATTTGCTTATCTCCTGAAAAGTAACCTTCTTCATAAAACTATCAAGGTTTACTCCGTTAAATGATTTTGCATATCCGTTTGTTGGTAATGTATGATTTGTGCCGGATGCATAATCGCCAGCACTTTCTGGTGTAAAGGGACCAAGAAAAACGGAACCGGCATTTCTTACTTTCTGAGCCAGATTAATATAGTCCTCTGTTTGAATAATAAGATGTTCGGGCGCATACTCATTGGTAAAATCCATAAGTGTATTTTTGTCTTTAAGCACAACAATCTTACTGTTATTAAGTGAGCTTTCTGCCAGATCTTTTCGTGGAAGTTTATTTAATTGTTTTTCAAGGGCAAATTTAAACTTCTCTACAAATGCTAGTTCCGTTGTAACAAGTACTGATTGACTGTCAGCCCCATGCTCCGCCTGTGACAAGAAATCAGTAGCCACAAAATCAGGGTTTGAGTATTCGTCTGCTATAACAAGCACCTCAGAGGGACCTGCCGGCATATCAATGGCAACATCACGTTGAGATACTATCTGTTTAGCCATAGTTACATATTGATTGCCAGGACCAAATATTTTATAGGTCGCAGGTACGGTATCGGTACCGTAGGTCATAGCCCCTATTGCTTGCACACCTCCTAACTTAAATATATCGGTAGCACCGGCTACCTTTGCCGCATATAGTATTGATGGAGATATCTTCCCATCCGTTCCCGGAGGAGTACAAACTAATATTTGTGAGCATCCCGCTATCTTTGCAGGTATTGCAAGCATCAGAACAGTAGAAAATAGTGGTGCATTACCACCTGGAACATACAGACCAACCTTATCTATAGCAATACTTTTTTGCCAACAAACCACACCTGGCATAGTTTCTACTTTATTTATACCGTTAAGCTGAGAACTATGGAAAGCGTAAATATTCTCATAAGCTACATCTATAGCTTTTTTTAGTTTCGAATCAATAAGTTGTTCTGCTTCCTCAATTTCAGATTCGCTAACCTTAATATTATTAAGTCTTACGTTGTCGAACTTCTCTTCATATTCAATAAGAGCCTTATCTCCCCTATTCGAAATATCCGCCAGGATTGCGGATACATTAGTAGAAAGATTTTGAAAATCAAAAGCCGGACGTTTGCAAATATCTTTCCACTGCTCTTTTTGAGGTTCAATATATAGATTCATATAATGTTGTTTTTTAAGAGATCATTTTTTCGATATTTAGAGCCAATATACCTTCAGCACCTACCTCTTTTAGTTTACCAATTATTTCCCAGAATACCTTTTCTGGTAGTACAGTATGTACAGAATGCCATCCTGAATTGGCCAGTGGCATAATAGTCGGACTTTTCATTCCAGGTAGAATATCAATCACAGCATTAAGACACTCATCGGGAACATTCATTAATACATACTTTTTATCTTCAGCTTCACGTACTGCATGTATTCTGAATAGTAGTTCATCAAGAATCTCTTTTTTATCATTATCCAGATTTTTCCCTGCTATAAGTACTGCCTCAGATTCCATCACAACTTCGACTTCTTTCAGTCGGTTGCTAATCAATGTACTACCGGAACTTACAATATCAAAGATACCATCGGCCAGACCTATGCTTGGCGCAATCTCAACAGAGCCCGTAATAACGTGTATATCTGCTTTGATTTTGTTCTGGTCAAGGAATTTCTTTAAAATAACAGGATAAGATGTCGCAATTTTTTTTCCATTAAACCAACTTAAGTCTTCATAATCATGAAGTTTAGGTATAGCCAGAGAAAGTCTGCATTTACTGAATCCGAGATTATCAATAATATCTGCCCCTTTGTCTTTCTCTGTGTATTCGTTCATTCCCACTATCCCTACATCTGCTACACCTGTTGCAACTGCCTAGATCGGAAGAGCGTCGTGTAGGGAAAGAGTGTACGTCCTGGTTTCTATCTAGGTGGTGCGCGTAGT
>CAMTOT010000276.1 GCA_947074165.1 uncultured Bacteroidales bacterium | reverse complement strand
GAGATAATGAGCGGTGACTGGAGTTCAGACGTGTGCTCTTCCGATCTAAGAGTAGTGCAGGAAATTGGCAATCTGAGCATTTTCATTAATGCCAAGTCTGATGAGTGCAAGTATTCTTAATTCAGGTGTCATAAATTCATCTTCCTTTAATAAGAATTGTTTGTCAGGATATAAAAGCTTATTTACCTGATTTATAAAATCAGGAAATATTTTAAGGAATATTCTGTCAAAGCTACTGTATAGTTCTTTTAGTTCGTCGTTGGATCCGGTCGTATTGTCGCAAATTCTTAGAATCTCGTCATATCTTTTAGTTTTAATATTTCTTGATATGTTCTTTTTGACTTCATCGAGTTTGTCGATATAAGCAGAGCATATCTTAAATACATATCCTATATACTCCTCTTTTAGATAGTTTGCGTCAGAAAGTTTGATGTTGAGCTCACGTAGTTTTCCGTTAGAGCAATTTAGATCTTCATGAGTCTTGGTTATATTAATAAGTTGTATCCTGAGCTTGTCATGAGCAGCGTTAATCATAGCCCTTGACCGTTTGATTTTTCTGTATTGGTAAAGTATAATTATAATAGCGCATATCAGGAATATTGCGATCAGAATAAGTCCGGAAAGCATCTGTTTTAGATTTTCTGTCTGTATGATGTGTCTTAACTGATATGCCTCGTTTATTTCCGGAAGTATTTGAGATATCTCTATGGTT
The DNA here is from genome assembly GCA_947074165.1 of uncultured Bacteroidales bacterium. GTDB lineage: Bacteria > Bacteroidota > Bacteroidia > Bacteroidales > JAUNSR01 > JAUNSR01. Next base: position 3,696 of record CAMTOT010000276.1, on the reverse strand, counting down.
CTTAATGCCGCTTTGTAGATGCGTGCGTCATTAAAAGAGCTTTGCAGATATGCGTAGGCTCTGTTTATATTTCGTTTCTTATAAAGAAACGAGGCCAGTTCCTGCAGTGCTATTGTTTCGCGATTTGCGTTTTTCAGGTCTGCCAATGCGGCGGCTGATAGTTCATGGATATAATTGGCAGTATCTTTTTGTGCCTTATATATCTTTGCGAGCTCATAGCTAATTTTTGCGTATTCACTTGAAGATTCCTGGATTTGTCTCTTGTTATCTTTAAGTCCTTTTATAACAGAAATTGTATCAGTCCCAGCGACATGTGACAGCAGATAGTTATATCTTATGTCTTTATGGTCGGTTAAGCTTATTGCCTTGTTAAGATAATCGTATTCGATTGAATCCTGAGCAGATTCATTGTATTCGTTTATATGATGATAGTAGAACCATATATTTGTGTATAGGTCTCTTAACAGGGTGTTGGTGAGATGATTGTAGTCAATGTCTTTGATGTAGTCTGAAATGTTTAGATTCAGACTGGTAGCCGCAGCTATATATAGCTTTGTAATAAGCATCTCATTTTTCCACAAGCTGTTGTTGTCTTCTTCTGCAAGCTTTATATTTTTATTTATGTAATGAAATGTAGAGTCGCTGTCGAATGTTTTATATTCATCAATAAGCATTTTAGTCAGAGTGAACTTTTCTTCAATGCTAACTGTCTTCGCCAACTGTTCTTTTATGAATTTAAGCTGATTCTCTTTTTTTCTTACATAATTGTTTTTTTTGTCTAAAGCGATATCTATTTGTTTCAGTCTTGGCTCATAGGTTATCGTCTCCGCGACAGAATCATGGATATTAAGCAGATTTATTAAAAAGATAATCAAAAGGTATTTTATAAGAGTAGTCACTGTATTTTTATTTCTGTGTATAATGAGTTTGGACAAACAAATTTATTTATATTTATTTGAAAATGACGATGATATATTTATAAAAACGTGTAATAATATAGGGGCATCTTTTAAATTTGAATAAATGGAATGTGCATTAGTTAAAAGTAGTCAAACATATCCAAACATACTCTTTTGGTTATTTTCACTATTTAATTTATAAGATATTTAAAAGCGTTGTTATATATTTACGAAAATATTCATTTACATATAAAACAATTACTATTATGGCATCACCTATTTCTGAATGTTTGTATTGTCAAAATCTACCTGTTCTTGATGAATTAATGATAAAAATCTGTGACCTGGAAGTGTCTCAGTTGTTTTTGTTTAAAGAGCAGTCGTATCACGGACGTTGCAATGTGGTTTATAAAGATCACGGTATTGAGTTTCATGAATTGAGCGATGAGCAGCGCGATGCATTTATGCGTGATGTAGCAAAGGTTGGTAAAGCAATTCAGGCTGCGTTTAATCCTACGAAAATAAACTATGGCGCTTATTCGGATACATTGACACATATACATATGCATATTGCTCCTAAATATAAAGATGGTTATGGATTTGGCGGTGTATTTGAGATGAATCCTAAGAAAACATATCTTTCAGACGCTGAGTATGCGCAAGTAATAGAAAAGATTAAATCTAACCTGTAATATATTTACGGTAGTATACAAAAACAAACGAGCCTGTATGACAATATAGTCATTACAGGCTCGTTTGTTTTATGGCATTTTGCTTATAACTGTTTTAGCTTAGCTGCGCTACAGCTTTGCATCCCTCTCCGGCTTTAAGTCTCTCTTCAAGGAATTTCTCGTACGTTTCAATGTATCTTTCTCTTTTATCCTGGCTTATTTCGCTAATGGTAATAAGGATACCTGATTCTTCTACATCTCCGAATTCGTCATTTATGGCAGTACCAAACATTCTCATTGTAGGAGACAGGCACATATATGCATTTACCAATGGCGGTATATTAGCACCAAGTCGTCTTACTTCAGTGTTTAGAATTTTGTAATCCTCTTTAAAATCGGCTCCGATAAATAGTTTTGCCATTTCCGCATCATCAATTTCTGTAGAAAGAGGGTTGAATGGGAAAATAAGACGGTCAGGATCCGGGAAATATTTCTTAAGGAAATACAGAATCTTGTTTCTGCCTTCAGTAGAATATGATGGATACATAGTGAACTTGCCGTAGAAATATTTTGTGTTTTCATATTCTACAGTAAGCGCTCCAAGTCCGTCCCAAAGATTATCAAGAGCGAACAGTCCTTTTGCACCGGCCCTTGAAGACTGGTATTCAACAGCTACGAAAGAGCGTCCCAGTTCAATTGTTACGGGTAAGTAGTCTTTAATAAACTCATCTGAAAAACCAAACATGTGACCTGTAGCAAGGATCGGATGATTGTGGCTGTCAAATCTTACATCTTTACCATGTATAAAACGGTAGCCTCCAAGGATTTCCTCAGAGTCTGGATCCCAAACGATAAGCTGAAGGTAAGGAACCTCCATTGTGTCATATTCGTCTATATCTGTAGGAAATCCGGTACCTCCGCCGGCATGTCTGAAAGCTATTTCACGAAGTCGACCAACCTCAAGCATGAGATTTTTAGCTTCGTTTCCGTTGAAAATATAAATTTCATTGTTTCCCTTTCTCGTCTTTCTAAGAAAACGCTCGGGAGTAAGTTCTGATTTTAAGATCTCCTTTTTTAAAGGCGATATAATCTCTTCCATATAAATTAACGTTGTTGCAATTCGTAAACCTTATCCTTTAAAACTGCCGCCCATGCTTTATGAGAGCGTGATTTGTCGAATGTCTGCCATGGGATTGGTTTGCCAATATAAACATTGAATGTCTTATTGGTGTTTTTAAACATCTCCTTAGGCAAAAGGATCATCTCAATATTTGCTTTTATTCCGAATTTTTTTCTGTAGTAAGCCAGATTGTAAAATAAATCGGAGTTTTTGCCATCAAAATAAACCGGGATTATATCTCTTTTATATTCGATAGCCTTGGTTATAACTGATTTTTTCCATTCGAGATCTTTTATTTCCCCCTCTTTTTGACGGCGTGAACATAGTCCCGCAGGGAAAATAAGAACCTGGTTGTCTGACTCGAAAGTTTTATTTATTATTCCGACATTGTCTTGTCCCTGGTTACCATGTTTATTTATAGGCACAAAGACAGAGGCCAGAGGTTTGATATTCATCAGGATGTCATTGACGATAAAGCGTACATTTTTGTTAAATTTTCCGCCAAACAGACTAACGAGAGCCATTCCGTCGAGACCGCCAAGCGGATGGTTTGAAGCAAATATGAATTTTCCGCCGTCAGGGATATTATCCTCACCGTGCATTATAACATTTACATTCATATCTTCTAAAATACCCTCAGCGAAATCGCACCCTTTTGAATGGTATCTGCGTTTGAGCAGATAGTTTAATTTATCCTGACATACAAGACGTTCGAGAGCTTTAAAAATAAAACGCGGTATTCGTTTTCCCCATTTTGGCGTTTTGCTTTTTATTATACTTTCGACGTCAAGCTGTAAAATAGGAGTATTATTCATAACTATAACATTACTAAAAGCAAGCGACAAAATTACACTTATTTTCCTTAAAAGAGCCTTATCTGATAAATTAATTAGTTGATGAGTAACAAAATTGTTCTAAAATATCTTTTTTTAGGTTTAAATGTTCTTTCATTGTTGATAACTTTTGGCTAAAAAGTGCTAAAGTGTAACCGTTTAATTAGATCGGA
>CAMTOT010000275.1 GCA_947074165.1 uncultured Bacteroidales bacterium | reverse complement strand
TGCCGTGATCTACACAGGTACGTCCACGCTTTCCCTACACGACGCTCTTCCGATTTATGAGGACATAGCAATCAGTGAGGATATACTTTTTGTTGTGCGTTACTCATTATGCTGTAATATTATCAAAAGCATTCCAAATATGGATTATAATTATATTTACAGAAGCGGGTCTGCATGCACAAAAGAATATGACTTTACAACATGGAATAAAAGGTTGGATATATTATATAATATTTTTTATTCAATAAGAGACAATAACCATAAATTAATTGACAGGTTATTATTTGCAGAGTATATCCTTTCATTAAGGGTATTAAAAATTGCTTATAATGATAATATAGAGAAAAGCAGTAGAATTACTTATATGAATAAATTAAAAGCAAGAAAGAAAAACAACTCTCAATTTGAATTTTCAAGACTTTCTATGATAAATATTGGAATACTAACTTTATTAAATCTTAATCCTCACATAACAGATTTTATTCTATCTAGATTGTATAAATGTCGTAATTTCATAAAGACAAATTAAGACTATTAATTATAAGTATATCAACAGATATTAATTTCATATTTTCTGAAAAACATTAATAACTAAACTATTCCACTATCCAACCAAACTCATCGTCCCCCTCATTATCAGTATCTTCATTCTCAAAATTTTGTTCTACAGTTCTTCTGGCATCCTCTACAAGCTTCTCCAATTTAGATCGCTCGCCGGCAACCCAAACAACATCCGATTCTTCAAATATTACGTCGGGAGCGGGATTAAGAAGCGATTCTGCCCCACGTTCTATACCAACAACAAGACAATCAGCCTTATCGCGTATATGAGATTGCATGATACTTTTACCGATAAGGCGTGAATTTGGCTCAATAAGAAACTGTTCAAGAGTTACAGGTTCTTGTGAGCTATCAAAATTAACTTTTGAACCAGCCTTCTTTCGTTCCTCAACAAACTGTTTAAACCGCTCTATCTGTTTATCAGTTCCCGCTACAATCAGCTTATCATAAGGGAATAGCTGTATATTTCCACCTGGTATATTGATATGGTGTTCACCTCTTACTATTTTCACAATGCTCACCCCTGACTTCTGTCTAAAGTTAAGCTCCTTAAGCATCTTACCACAACTTGGAGAATAAGGCGAGACTTCAAAATCTTCGATATGCATATCGCGGGCAAGAAGGCTTTTTACAAATTTTTGTTTAACGGGGGCCTTCTTTTCATCTTCATGCTGACGAGCTGTCAGATTACGAAGAAAGCGGCGCTCAATTTGTATAGACTGCTTCTTTACAAATCTGGAGTAGATAAGAGATATCACGATCATCACCGATACGCCAAATATGACTCCGTAGGTAAGGGTAAAAAGACGTGCCATTATAAACATTATTATACCCAGACAGAATATTATGCGGGCTACAACTAGTCCGACAAGGTAACCTCGGTTGAATCTATTGTCTTGCCATAATTCATTAAACTCTTTTGAATGATTCTTCTTCATCATTATAGCACGTAGAAACGGTGATACCATGAAAAGTACGATTACGACAGATACAATTTTACCATTTATATCATGTATATATTCGGTGATGAGAGGCGAAATGTAACTGAAAAACAATAAAACGATCAATATACTTATCACCCCATAGATAACAAGAATACGACCGAGTGATTTCAGCAGTTTATTCCATGCACTTTTATGAGATATTGTATTCTGCCCGGCGCTGTAACGTTCTATAAATTTGCGCGTAGACAACGGCATACGCTTATCAAAGTGCTTATATGCCGGCTCTGCCAGCTTCATTACATATGGGGTTAGAAACGTGGTAATTACAGATACAGCCACAACGATAGGATAAAGGTAGTCATTGGTTACCTTTAAGCTGACACCGAGACTCGCTATAATAAAGGCGAACTCACCTATCTGAGCAAGTGAAAAACCAGCCTGCATAGCCACTTTTAGCGGCTCACCGGACATTACGACACCAAAACTGGCAAAAAATATTTGCCCTATAATCACAACTATTGTTATGACAAGTATAGGTACCCAGTATTCAGCCAGCAGCGATGGATTGATAAGCATACCAACTGACACAAAAAAGATTGCTCCGAAAAGATCTTTGACCGGCTTTATAAGCTTATCAATCCTCTCGGCTTCAAGTGTCTCTGCCAAAATCGAGCCCATCACAAATGCTCCTAAAGCGGCAGAAAATCCTGCCTTCACAGCAAGCATAACCATGCCAAGACACAATCCGAGCGATACAACAAGCAGTGTCTCCTCATTTAGATATTTGCGCATGTGCTTTAAGAAAGATGGAATAAGAAATATTCCTCCGACAAACCAAAACAATAGATATGCCCCAAGTTTCACAATCGACTCCATCATCTGTACACCCTCAAATTCTTTACTAACCGCCAGTGTCGATAGTATGACCATAAGTAAAACAGCAAAAAGATCTTCCACAATTAACACCCCAAATACAACTCCGGCAAAACGCTGTTTTCGCAGTCCGAGATCATCAAGCGACTTAAATACAATTGTGGTAGATGACATACACAACATACCTCCGAGAAAAATTGAGTTCATATTTGACCAGCCAAGTGTAATACCTGTCAGGTAACCCATGGTCATCATTCCTGTAACGATAGTCATCGCACCTATAAGAGCCGCGCCTCCTACATTAAGAAGTTTACGAAAACTAAATTCAAGTCCAAGCGCAAACAAAAGGAAGATCACACCTATTTCGCCCCAAACAGTTATACTTTCAACTTCACTTATTAATGTATGATCGAAAAGATACGGTCCCGCTATAAGACCGGCAACAAGATAACCTAGTACGACAGGCTGCTTTAGCCATTTGAATATCAATGTAGTTATACCCGCTGAAAACAATATGACAGCAAGATCTTGGATTAGCTCGGGAGTATGTGACATAATCTATGTTTTTTCAAGATTTTATACGTCGCGAAATTACAAAAAGTTAAGCTTGCAACTCTTTTAATATCAAACAAACTGAAATATTATATTGTTATACAATTAGCTATAACTGAACATTTATTAATATACTAGCATGAATAAGCCCGTACTATCTATTGTCGTTCCCTGCTATAATGAAGAGGAAGTGTTGGCTGAAACCAACAATAGGCTTACTATCATTATTGATGACATGCTCGCCGACGATCTGATATCACCGAAAAGTTCCATTATCTATGTTAATGACGGGAGTCGAGACTCAACATGGCAGATTATTGAGAACCTAAACACGAATGAGCGATTTGTAAGTGGAATTAATCTGGCTAAGAATGTAGGACATCAATATGCCCTTATGGCCGGACTCATGTATGCAAAGGATGTCTCGGATATAACCATATCTATAGATGCCGATCTGCAAGATGACACTCAGGTAATCAAGGCTATGGTCTTGGAGTATCTTGAAGGTAATGATATTGTGTATGGAGTAAGAAAAAGCAGAAAATCTGATACTTTCTTTAAACGTAATACGGCTTTGGGCTTTTATAAACTTATGAGTTCTATGGGGGTCAACTCGGTTTATAATCATGCTGACTATAGACTTATGAGTCACAGAGCATTGGAACAGCTTAGTTTATTTGGCGAAAGCAATCTGTTCTTGCGCTGTATAGTACCTCTTATTGGCTATAAAACCAGCTCTGTCTATTATGACAGAAAGGAGCGATTCGCTGGTGAGTCAAAATATCCGTTTAGCAAAATGTTTAGTTTTGCTCTTGACGGAATAACTTCTTTTTCTGTTCGTCCGCTTCGCTTTATATGCCTTGTCGGTGTTATATTCTTATTCTTTACTATCATAGCTTGTATATATTCTTTGATTTCTTATCTGAAAGGTAATGCGGTACCTGGATGGACATCTTTGTTTCTTTCATTATGGTTGATAGGTTCTTTAATGCTTATTTCTTTAGGTATTATAGGTGAATATATCGGTAAGATCTATATTGAAGTGAAAGGTAGACCACGATATAATATTGAAAGAGTACTGGAAAGAGAGAGTTAACGAAATTTTGCAGACAATATTACTAAACTAATATGCTAGATAAGATCAACTTAAATATAGTATCACTATATATTAATAAAAAATATTACCCGCATTTTGCAATTATATTGTTTTTCGCAATTATACATTGCTTTATAAAGATAAATCATGGAGATGATGTCTTATTTAGCACCATTAAAGACAATATGAGTTGGTCTGAGTATTATATTATGAGATATAATACATGGTCGCCAAGATTCATAATTGAAACATTTGTAATAAAAAGTATTGACAATATCTGGTTGTGGAGGATTTGTGATACATTGTCATATCTGCTTATGTATATAGGATTGAGAAGTATCATAAATTGCAAAGATAAAGGCAGTTGGTTTCTTGCTCTGTTAATTATGTGTTATCCGGTTAGAGATAT
>CAMTOT010000274.1 GCA_947074165.1 uncultured Bacteroidales bacterium | reverse complement strand
AAAACGTATGTGGATTGCAACATTCGGAGGTGGCGTAAACATGGCTCAAAAGAGTAATGACGGATATCAATTTATTAATTATAACAATGATTTGCCACTATATCCTGAAATGAATAAAAAAGCCCGCGCGGTAAAATCTCTCTCAGATTCAGTTATAGGAATAGCTACAACAAATGGCCTTGTCACATTCAATCCTTACATAAAAGATATTAGCAAAATTGAATTCTTTGTTAATAAACGTGACCCTTTCAGAAAAAACTCTTTAAGTGACAATAATATAATGAACCTGCTTAACACTCAAAACGACTGTTACGCATTAACTTACAACGGAGGTCTTAACCATATACAGTCTGATAATATTCTTTCTGACAGCCTGTCGTTTTCTTTACTTGGCATCAACGAGGGAGCTATATCTGAAGCGGCACTTTCTGCTATTCAGACCAACGACTCATTAATATGGATAACTTATGAATCAGGATTCTCTCGTTTCAACATCAAATCAGGCTCTTTTGATAACTATTCTAACAATATTTTGGGCAAAAATATAATCTTCACTGAAGGAAATGTTATTTATAACGGAAAAGATAAAATATACCTTCCGTCAAACAAAGGCTTATTCTCTCTTGATATAGACAATATCAAACAAGATAAATATATGCCCAACCTGTTTATAACTTCAATAAATATAAAAAACAAACGAATATCCGGAAACCCTGATAAGATAGACACTCTTGTATTAAAGACCGCAAACGAAAGAAATATAAGCATATCTTATGCCGCTGCAGATTATCGTTACGGGCTACCGCGTGAGTATGCTGTTTTCATGGATGGGTTACACTCCGAGTGGGAATATGTCGGAGAGTCAAACAGTGTAAATTTCAGCAATCTGGCTCCAGGCAATTATACTCTTAATATTAAATCGACCAATTCAAACGGAGTATGGAAAGACAACATCCGTAAAATAACTATAATTGTAAAGCCAAAGTTTACAGAAACAAATACAGCAAAACTACTATATCTGATTATAGCTTTCATACTATTTTATTCAGGCAGAAAAGTTGTGATACAAGCTAAGTGTTTTATTGTAAAATATAAAAAGGCTATTGAAGAATCTAACAAAAAAATACTTAGCGCATCTATTATCCCCAACCGTCCGGAGATTGAATCCAACGATGAGCAGTTTCTTAACAAACTACTTTACATTGTTGAAAAAAATATTCAGAACACCGATTTTTCTGTGGACGATCTGACCTCGCAGATGGCTATGGGACGCACCTCTTTTTATGCGAAGATGAAGGAACTTCTTGGACAGACACCCATTGATTTCATACGCGAAACAAGGATTAAGAGAGCTATGCAGCTACTCGAATCAGGCGAATACAATGTAACACAGGTTGCGTATGAATGTGGATTTTCTGATCCTAAATTTTTCAGCAAGACATTCAAAAAAATGACCGGTTACTCTCCTAAAGAGTTTAAAAACAAAGCGTCAGAGCACTCCGTGATCTAAAAAAACCACTTTTTCCGAATGATTATACCCGATTAGATTCTATTTTTCATGATAATATTGCAGTATAAAATTAACGCTACAATATATAATCATGATTAAAACATTGAATGTAAGAAAAGAGCTATGCGTATTAGCTCTTTTGGCAGCTACACTATCACCTGTTAAGGCTCAAATCACACTTCACACTATCGGTGATTCAACGATGGCAAATCAGCCCGAATCAGGGCTTATACGTGGGTGGGGACAGATGTTTCAACAGTTCTTCAATTCTGATGCCGTTACTGTAAATAACAGAAGTAAAAGCGGAGCGAGCAGTAAAAGTTTCTACCTTGAGTCAGCGTACTGGACAAGCGTAAAGACTCAGATTAAGCCGGGCGATTATGTTATAATTCAGTTTGCACACAATGACGAGAAAAGCAACGGCATGGATGGCGACGAACTGAAAGCATTATATACTGCGGCGGGTATGACTGCCGAGGCTGCAGCTACTGACTACAGAGGAACTACCGCATCTGGAACTTATCGCGAATATTTAAGAAAATATGTACACGAAACAAGAGAACTTGGAGCTACCCCAATACTTGCTACAGCTATATGCCGCAACTACTGGTCGGGGACATCTATACGCCTAAACGGACAACATAATCTTTGCGAAAGCTTTGATACATGGGATGCCTCAACCAATTCTGTTGTAAAATCATCAGTGCCGAATACTGATTTTTCATACAGCTATACATACTCTACAAAATTGATAGCAGAAGAGATGGACGTACCCGTAATTGATCTTACGGAGATTACAAAAAATCTATACGAAGGCTACGGACAGACAAACTGTTCTAACATGATATTTACAACCAACGACGGTACTCACCCCAGCGCGCTTGGAGCTACTCTTATAGCCCGTCTGGCTGCTCAGGATATGAAGAATCAGAATATACTTGCTTCTGCAATACAGGCTGATGCCGATCTTCTCATTAATCCGGTATCTCTTGATATGGGCACAGCTTATGCAGGACAAACGGTTACAAAGACGATAACTGTGTCAGGTTTTGATCTTCCCGATTCTAACGGCCTTGTGACTGTAAGCGCTACAAACGGTGTTGAATTATCAGATGAAAGAGATGGCAACTACGATTCAGTGATCTCACTTCCTTATAGTGACCATAACCTGACTTGTGCCACTGTTTACGCGAGATATAAATTCACGGCTCCGGGAGAATTAAACTCCGTAATAACAGTAAACGCCGGCACAAAATCTAAATCTATACCTGTTACGGCCAATTGTGTGGAAGTTGCTACAGGTACGGAGGTTGTTTTATCTTGGGATCTTAATAAAAATGATGAATATGAACTAACCGGTCCTGCCACCCCTATTGGGCAGTCATGGTCTGAAATGGTAGTACAACGCTACGCCAGCCCAAATGCGAATACTATATGGCCGGAAAACTCTATTTACCAAAACGGAGAAATAACTCAACGAAATATGATAAATACAGATGGCGGAGCATGGCCATCAGGTGAGATAGATGAAGTATCTACACGATATATTCAGTTTGGTATAACCGCAAACGAAGGTACTGTTCTTAATATAGACTCAATCGGTCTTTATGTATGCGGTAGCGGAGGCAACGGCATGAGATGCAAAGTTTACTACATGGTCAATGATGAAACAGGCACTATTATCCCTGCTGCAAACGGGACAGATATGTCTGCCGGAATGATAGCAAACACGATGTACGAAGTAAGCACCCGACCTGTTATTGCCCTTAAAGGGGGTGAATCTCTTTATCTTCGCGTTTATCCTTGGTACAATGGTGGCTCCACAGGTAAAACTATATGTCTGAGCCATGTCACTATTCACGGTGTAACATCTACATCGAACTCCGTTATTGAAAACAGTTCAGAAAAAGAGATTATATCCCGCGCTATATATAACGCATCCGGAATACGTATCAATGAATATTGCAAAGGACTGAATATCATATCTAATACAATGTCTGACGGTACAATAACAGTCGAAAAGGTTATTTTCTGACAATTATTACAATACATATTCTCATTTATAATCAAGCGTGTACGTTTTTTATATCGTACACGCTTTTTTTGCAAACACTCAATCGCTTACTGTTGTTTTTATAAATAAAGCTCTCAATTATAAAAGTTTTACAAATTGTATCGGCTTCATTTTTTATCTTTGTCTTATAACACACTTGAATATGGAAAAAGTTGAATATTATAGTCAGTTTGAAGAGAAACTACAAGAGATACTTTTCAAACAATGTAAAGAGAAAGGTTATTTCGGCGAACATCTGCTTGAAACAGAAGATTTGAATATTAAATGGCATGAGCTTGCTCCCGAATATATGGTAAGCGCCGTGCCTGAGGTTGCGTCTTACCCTCGTGTTGCCGTTGCCTGGGCTGCATATCTTGGCATGGGTATGGCGGCTGTATGGGATACAGACTGGGATGAATACAAGGATAAAAAAGACCTGTACAACGTTTTTGTTACTCCTCGCGGATTCGATTATATGGACGAGTACGTGGTTGAGCATTTCTACGGCATGGCACTTGATTCTGAAGAGTACAAATCTCTTGTTTCTTTCTATCAGGACCTTGCGGACATAGCTATAACGATGATTCGCAAAGAGGGATTTGAACCTCAGAGCGTTGACGCGTTTCAGATTTTTGCACGCACCGTTAAGACTTTCTACAAAATAGGAGTTTCTGTAGGATTAAAGCTTCTAGGATATAAGTTTGAGAAAGCTAATATGGCGCAGGCCTGATAATTTATTATTATAAAAATTTCATAAAACCTTGAGATATAATATTTATTCTCAAGGTTTTATTTTTTCATCATACTAATTATTAAACGTAAGTCTTAATATTCAAGTGAATGGATAAAGGGCCACGGGAATCACCGGTATCAAATAAACGATGAAGGGAAG
>CAMTOT010000273.1 GCA_947074165.1 uncultured Bacteroidales bacterium | reverse complement strand
CCAACATTAAAAGTGTTGTGCTCTACCAGCTGAGCTAGCGAATCATCATTAAGTGTTGCGCTTCCTTTCAAAAGCGATGCAAAGGTATGGTTATTTTGTTTATCTGCAATAGTTATGTGTTATTATTTTTCATAAAATTTGTTACTTTCTTGAATCCTAAGAATTTATAAAAGCAGAAAAAGTGATTTTTTATAAACGCTTTATTAACTATCTTTGCAATGAATAAGATAATAATGAACATTAGTTTAATTAAAAAATATGGCTGACGATAAAAAAGTAATTTTTTCGATGGTAGGTGTGAGTAAGATTTACCCACCGCAAAAACAGGTTTTGAAGAATATTTATCTTTCGTTTTTCTATGGTGCTAAAATCGGTATCATTGGTCTTAACGGATCGGGTAAATCAACATTGCTTAAGATTATAGCTGGTCTTGATACGCAATATCAGGGGGAGGTTGTATTCTCTCCGGGTTACTCGGTTGGTTATCTTGAGCAGGAACCTCATCTTGATGATGATAAAACAGTAAAAGAGGTTGTGCAGGAGGGTGTACAGAAAATAATGGACACTCTTAAAGAATATGAAGAGATAAATGAGAAGTTCGGTCTTCCTGAATATTATGAGGATGCCGATAAGATGGATAAACTGTTTGTGCGCCAGGGTGAACTTCAGGATATTATTGATGCTACAGACGCGTGGAATATCGATAATAAACTGGAGAGAGCTATGGATGCTCTTCGCTGTCCGCCAGAGGATAAATTGTGTAAATATTTATCGGGAGGTGAGCGTCGTCGTGTAGCTCTATGTCGTCTGTTGCTTCAACAGCCGGATATCCTACTACTTGATGAGCCTACCAACCACCTTGACGCAGAGTCTATCGACTGGTTGGAAATGCACCTTCAGCAGTATCCTGGTACTGTAATCGCAATTACGCACGACCGTTATTTCCTTGATCACGTGGCAGGATGGATTCTTGAACTTGACCGCGGTGAGGGTATTCCATGGAAGGGTAACTATTCATCTTGGCTTGATCAGAAAACTAAGCGTATGGCTCAGGAGGAGAAAACTGCAAGTAAACGTCGTAAGACCCTTGAGCGCGAGCTTGAATGGATCTCTATGGGTCAGAAAGCACGTCAGGCTAAAGGTAAAGCACGTCTTAACGCTTATGATAAGCTTCTTAATGAGGATCAGAAAGAGCGTGAGGAGAAACTTGAAATCTTTATTCCTAACGGTCCGCGTCTTGGAAATAAAGTTATTGAGGCTAAAGGCGTTGCTAAAGCTTACGATGAGAAGGTGTTGTTTGAAGACCTTAACTTTATGCTTCCTCCTAACGGTATAGTTGGTGTAATCGGGCCGAATGGTGCCGGTAAAACAACTCTTTTCCGACTTATTATGGAAACGGTGAAGGCCGATAAAGGAACGTTTGAAGTTGGTGAGACAGTGAAAATATCTTATGTTGATCAGTCTCATAAAGATATTGACGCTGATAAAACTGTTTATCAGATTATATCAGGAGGTACTGAGACTTTCCGCATGGGAAATAAGGAGATGAATGCCAGAGCTTATCTGTCGAGATTCAACTTTGCAGGATCTGATCAGGAGAAAAAAGCAGGTATGCTTTCAGGCGGTGAGCGTAACCGTCTGCACCTTGCGATGGCTCTTAAAGAAGAGGGTAATGTATTGCTGCTCGATGAGCCTACCAATGATATCGACGTGAATACTCTTCGTGCTCTTGAAGAGGGTCTTGAGAATTTTGCCGGATGTGCGGTTGTTATTTCGCACGACCGTTGGTTCCTTGACCGTATCTGTACTCATATACTTGCTTTTGAAGGGGATTCGACTGTGTTCTTCTTCGAAGGTTCTTATACTGAATATGAGGAGAACAGAAAGAAACGTCTTGGTAACGTAGAACCTAAGCGTCCTGTCTATCGTAAACTGATAGCTGATTGATGATATTTTTATATTCGTATAATTACGGAATAATATAAAAGACGAGAGTCTTTGCTTATCACATATTAATGTGAGGCAAAGACTCTTTTTTTTCAACTTTATTATAATGTAAATTATTTATCTACATTAAATACATCTTTAAACAGTTTCTCAAACTGTACTTTACTCATGGCTCCCTGTGCAATCTGCGGGTCAGCGCCTACAGGAAGAATAAGGAATGTAGGGATACTACGGATACCAAATATAGAAGAGAGTGTTTGCTCTTTTTCTGTATCTATTTTATAAATATCTACTTTGCCTTCATATTCTTTGGCAAGCTCCTCAAGTATTGGAGAAACCATTTTGCACGGTCCACACCATTGTGCGTAGAAGTCAATCAAAGCAGGCTTTGTGCCTTTATATTTAAATTCTTTATCTTTTGTGAAATCAAATATTTTTTCACGAAAAGCTTCTTCTGTCAAATGTTCAATCATAGCTTTATGTTTTGTTGTAAAAGTAAAACGTTATGTTATTATTGTTTGTTCATTGTGTTAATCTATTTTTGATTTAGCGAACATTATCTTTTATCTGATTGTTAGTCTGTAGCAATCAAATATTTATTTTATGGTTTACTTATCAAATTCTCAAGAACTTGAGCCGGATGAAATAGTATATGTAAAGGTTGATCCTGAGCATCCGACAGAATCATTTAATGAGGCGTTGTGGAACTATGAAAAGAAAGGAGAGGATGATAAGCCTACAATAATAGCGATAAAAGCAAAAGATGTGAATGTGGGTGAAGGTATTTATGATCTTGACGGGAATTTTATTGCCGAAAGGATATCCTGATCAGGACATGGCCTGACTCTGCTTCCATAATTTATATTTTTCGAGCTCAGTGAATAGCTTTCCTAAGGCATATGTTAGAATAGCAATGTCGTCAGTCCAACCGAAAAATGCGATAAAGTCAGGTATTACGTCGATAGGAGTGACGATATATAGGATAGTAGCAATAGCAAGGATAAAAGAGTTTAAATCATATCCTTTATATTTACCTGTGCATATATCTTTTATGAAGCCTATAAGCAGTATAATATTCTCTTTACTGTCTTTTAATCCGTCGCGGGAGAGCAGTCTCTCGCACTTTGCTATCAAAGACATTATCATTAATGGGTTTGTCGCTATTTTAGCAGCCCGTCCCCACCATTTTTTTTTGCCAATCTCTTTTGCCGCTTTCATTATTATTGTTGTGTATTGTATTTAATTATTCAGGTTTGTGCTTTGGCAGCACCTGCCCGCAATGAGAACAAATCTGCTCGTTCTCATGTTCGTTTTCTTTATTGTTATGTCTTTCTTGGGCTTTCTGCAGTCGTTTTTCTTCAGCTTCTTTCTTGTCATTAAGATAATTGATAAAAGCTCCGCTTACGATTGCCGATGGTAGTGCCATGACGCATATTCCAACAATTAGCATGCAGCTTGTCAGTATCTTTCCTAAAGCTGTAATTGGGTATATGTCTCCATACCCGACGCTCGTAAATGTAATCAGCGCCCACCAAAACCCCTGACCTATGTTGTCGAACGCGTGTGGCTGTGCGTCTTTTTCAGCGTAATACATAGTAACAGCGCAAAACCCCACTATAATCCCACCAAATGAAAGAGAGGTAAGAAGTTCGTATTTTACGGAGCTTAACACTGTGCTGATTGTTTTAAATGAGTCTGAGTATCTGAATAGTTTGAATATAAGAAATAGTCGGGCTATTTCAAATGAATATCCTGTTATCGTGGCCGAGAATATGTAGGGCATTGTGAAAGGTAATACCGAAATGAGGTCAATAAAGCCCATAAAGGAGAATATGTATCTTAACCTGGCTTTAAAACTGCTTGTGTGAGGATGTTCATGAGGTGCGCTGATTATGCGCAGTATATATTCTATGGTGAAAATAAGCGCAGAGAAAAACGAGATAATATGAAATAAGATACTGTATCTTGTCATTGACTCGAATGACTGAGCTATGACTGAAAATAATCCAAGCATGATAACGGTAGCAAGGACTATGCGTATTGGACGAGAGTGTAGAAGTGTTGATATATTTCTATATTGTCTTGACTTGAATCTTTTGGTTTTCTCTATATTAATCATAAAATGCAAACGCTTTAAACATGTTATATATTTCAAAAATAATAAATAAATAAGTGTCTGCGAAACTGTATATGATAAAAAAGGATAGTAACCAAATTGGCTCTATCCTTAATTAATCTTATATTGTAATATCTACTTGCTTTAATGTTTTTAGCTAACTGTCCAATAGCATCTCTTCGGAGATACTATGCGTCCTTCTTCTTTTAGCTTTTTCATTGCTTTATCTACCTCTTTGCGGTCTATGCCTGAAGCTTCAGCTACTTTACCTGCATTTACCGGTTCGGCAAGATTTTTGATTGTGTCAAAAACTTTTTCTACTGTTTCCATAATTCGTTATGAGTTAAGTTAAAGAGATCGGAAGAGCACACGTCTGAACTCCAGTCACCGCTCATTATCT
>CAMTOT010000272.1 GCA_947074165.1 uncultured Bacteroidales bacterium | reverse complement strand
CGAGCTCTAAACCAGGACGTACACTCTTTCCCTACACGACGCTCTTCCGATCTTAGACAGTGATAACTTCGATGAAATCGGAGTGTATGCAAAGAATACCAGCGGGGAATATTACATCAATAACCAGACAGCAACAAAAGGTACACAATACTGGAGTTTTGACCAGACTTATTATTGGCCTGATAATAGCACCGAACTTACTTTTTTGTCATATTACCCGCTTCCAACTCAGACAAACGGAATAACTATCAGTGAAAATACTGATGGAGTGCCGGAAATAACTTATACTGTGCCTCATTCTGTACAGGATCAGCCCGATCTTATGATAGCCCAAACTGTTGAAAATATATATAAAGAACCTGTAAATCTTACTTTTTTTCACGCTTTATCATGCATTGCATTTGACCTTACCTCAGAGGAGAATGATCAAATAAAATCAATAGGAATTAAAGGCGTATACACTACAGGTAAGATTTCATTGAGTTTTGCAGGTGAAACGTTTAATTGGGAATCATTATCAGGTGATGATTATATATATAATATTGGCCTTGCGGAAAATCCTCAGCCTGTTGAACCTGATCAGACCAGCTCAATTATGGCACCTGACGGCTATCTTATGATGATTCCGCAGGCAATTAGTGATGATGCGCAAATAATAGTAGAGTTCGTAAACATAGGTACAAAAACCATAGCTTTAAAACTCGATAACCTCAGTGAGTGGCAGCCAGGTTATATTTACACCTATATGCTTAGAGAAGGTAAATATGTTTTTGATGTAACATCTGTGAAATTGACTGATGCAGGCATACCAACAGATACTGTAGATGTTGCAGGCGGAACTTACAATATCAACATAAACAGTTACTATCAGAATAACGGTATTAGTACTGTCGACTTAGGCTGGAGTGTGTCAATTGAGTCTCAGACTATGAATTATAATTGGACTACAACAGATATAGAAGGTACTCTATCTGATAATGTAGGAGGAATTAATATTAGTAAGGCTATTACTTGTGCTACATCCATACCTGCATCAATCACAAGTACACAAAGCTTTGTAGATACATTACGGGCAAGACCTGTTATTACACTTGACAATGCAAAAGATTTATCTGAATATATTACCGGTCTATATGCTTCTGCAAATTGTTATATTGTAAATCAACCGGGTTGGCATAAATTCCCATGCTGGGTAATGGGCAACGGACTTTCTTCATTATCTACATCATCATCACCACTGTACGGGTATACTAAACTAAATGTCAGCTGTTTTAATTCGAGTACTAAGAATTATAAGGGAGAGGTTATATCGGATACAAGCGCTTTAAAATTACCAACAGAGAATGCGTCTGTACAGTTACTATGGCAATCTCCTTTTGAAATGATTACAGACTTATATATATCAGAAGACAATCAATACATATATTTTAATGTAGATCAGGCTACGATAGCTCCGGGCAATGCGGTTGTTGCCATCAAAGATGAAAATGGAGTAATTATGTGGAGCTGGCACTTATGGATCTCTCCATGGACTCATGTGATTTATCCTAATAACGGAAACAGAATCTTTTATGGACTTAGCATAGGAACAAGCTTTCCACAACAGTATACATATGAGCAAAACGAGATTAAATTAAAATTCACACAAAACAATAGTGGACTAACAAAAGAGGTAATTCTTGTACAAAAACCCGATACAATTAAAATAGGTCTTAATAATACTTATTACCAATGGGGGCGCAAAGACCCTATGCTGCCTGCAGATGGATTAAATTCAAATAATGATGTCATGGTGGAGCCTTCTGTAAGTGATGCAATACAATTTTCATCGTCAGGCTACAGTGTGGAATCATCTATACAAAATCCAACAACTTTTTATACTGGAAGCGGATATGATCCAAGCTTATCTTATTGGTATCATCCATATTCTGATAATAAAGGTTATTATAAATCAATATATGACCCATCTCCGATTGGATCTGTAGTACCGCTTGTAGATAGCAGTTATGAAATGCAGGTCAAGTCGTGGGAACCGGCTTACCCCGGACTTTTATTCAAATATGTCTCTGGTACTGTCGTTTTCATGCCACTCGGGCAAAGACTTGGTTCAACAGGAGCACTTAATAATACTTCAGATTCAGGTTATTATTGGAATAACCAGCAAAGTAATAGCGGCTATAGCGTTATAAAAATAGATAATACGAGCAGTGATGTTGCCAATGATTATTTAGATGACAACTGGTTATCTCCTGACTATGGCCTTTCTGTTATGTCTGTTGTTGATTTTGCATTTTTCTTTGGCGAATAACTTATAACTAAAAGTTAACTGAAAAGGTCTGAACTCCCTAAACGGAGTTCAGACCTCATATTTTTCAGCTATTAACAGTGTTATTTATATGAAAATTCATATTCCTTACCAGGAGCAATATCAATCTCTTTATGACCGGTCTTTCCGGAAGGCAAATAAAGAATACCTTTTCCTCCGTCAGATCTGACTTTTATCTTCTTACGATCCATATAAATCTTTATCTCTCCGTGAGGTGTAGGAACTGATCCTTCCATCCATTTAAGTCCGCCAAGCGACGGCCTGATACTATATGTATCATATCCGGCAGTTTCAGGTTTCACGCCAAGATAGTATTTACCAAGCAAATAAATAGGACTTGCACCCCAGGCATGGCAAAGACTCTTTCCGTATGGACGACCATACATCGCAAGGTGCTGAGTACCCGACTCTTCCGGATTATATTTCTCCCAGAATGACGTCGCGCCTTCATTTAACATACCGCCCCAATAATCTTTCATCTCTTTAAGCACATCTTTTTGTTCTCCTAAAGCACAAAGAGCCTCAAGTTCGTAAAAACGCATATACGGAGTCGTAATTTTCAGAATCGAATCGTTTTGAAGCACCGTTTTCTTGATAATATGCTGTTTATCGGTGTCAAGATAATTAAAAAAGACAGAGAACATATTTGAATATCTTGTTACAGATTCGCTTTGCTCTCCCGATACAGTATTATGTACCATCGCCTGTTTCTCTTCATTCCAGAATGTTGGTTCAAGTTTCGAACGTAGATTGTCTGAAAGAGCACTGTATTTAAGCACGTCATTTTCATTTCCTGTCAGATTAGCGCAAAGAGCCATAGTCTCAAGACTCTTACACAACAGAACCTGCTCGAAAGACAGTTCTCCTTTCTTATCAAGATAACCGTCAGCCCAGTCTACAAATACCCAGTCGCCTGTCTGTCCCTCTACCATGCCATTTGGGTTAGTACGTCCCATCACGTAATCCATCAGCGACTGCATACGCGGATAAAGCTGTTTTACGAAATGAACATCTCCTGAATACATGTAGTAATCGTATACGCTAAGGAACCAGAAGAATGTATAATCCATAATAGTATTAACGTGGCTTGTCACAGGGTCTTTACCCCTTAAAAGCCAGATAGTACGCTTAACTGACTCGTTGTCAAAAAACAGATAATAATTCATCAGATAACTCTGAATGGCATCACCACTCCATACCCAGCGGTCACGTTTTATGCCGTCAATGAAAAACTCTCTGGTAGTAAGATGCATAGTATATGCTCCAATGTCCCAGATACGGTTTATCTCTTCGTCGTTACATCTGAATGAGCCGCGGTACTCTACAGGCAGATACTCATATTGCATAGCCACTTCTGCAATATTAACGTCATTCTCAGGGACTACATATACATATCTAAATGCTTTGCTGTTTTCAAATGAATATTCTCCCGATATTGTCTGTGTACTATTCAATGACATATCTGTGATATGGCCGTCGGCAATATGAAAACGGTCAAGAGTTTCGCAATAATCCATATCCATTGCTTCCTCCTTACTTTCTCCATAATACACAGATACTACCCCATTACCTTTTATACCGTTGAAAGTGACAAACCCGAATGTCTCCTTGCCAAAATCATAAAGAATACCCTCTTGTTTGCTTTCCGACGAAACCGGGTCCATTGGAGTGCGGCTAAGAGTAAATTTAGATGGAAGCTGTGATGCCTCGTTAAAGTTCCAGCAGCCCGCATCCATATAGACCGTAGCCTCTGTATCACTCGCCTTACCGCTCTCATCAATCCATTCCTTATCTTCATAAGTAACGCGCCATGTACTGTCGGTATTTACATTTTTGCCTTTCACAAAGACAGCAGGTGGCGTACTCTGATTCCAGACTTTTATATTTAGTGAATGTTTTCCTGCCGGAAGCGTAAATTTACCAGGCATTCCAAATTGCAGTTTGCCATTTAATTTCAGGTTATAACGACCTTCTACCGCAATCTCTATCTCCTCCGGTTGAGATAACTCTATATTTTTGCTAAATTCAACAATAGCATAATGACTGTCTGATTTCCAAAACGGCGGAAAGAAAGCGGTTCTTTCAGTACGTCTGTTGTTCATCTGATTACCCAGCCATATCTCATAATCGCCCGGGTACCATATCCATGTTTGTGCGAAAGCCGGAGCACTCA
>CAMTOT010000271.1 GCA_947074165.1 uncultured Bacteroidales bacterium | reverse complement strand
TCAATAAGTTGGTCTATCGATGAGTGTGTTTCTTTATTTGGTATTAAAAATTTGACTGTGCAATGGAGTCTAATTGCGCAAAGTCTTCGTGATTCAGGCCATATTAAAGGAGCCCATGGTTATGGTGGAAACTGGGGCGGTGCAGGAGCTACTTATCATCATAATCTGCTTTGTCATCATGATAGCCGCACTCCTCGCCTTGGGCCAAGATCATCGACTCAGACAAAGGAGCTTCTTGATATGAGAAACAATGTGTTTTATAACTGGGCAGGTAACGGTTGTTATGGTGGAGAAGGAATGAAAGTGAATATTGTAAATAACTATTATAAACCAGGTCCTGCTACTCGTAAGAAAGGAGGTGCAGTAGCTTATCGTATAGCGTCAATAGGTGTACGCACGACCAAATATTGTACTTCATCAATTAACGGTAAAGATACGATATGGAATGACTGGAAGCCTATGCATCATGTATGGGGCAAATTCTTTGTTGATGGAAACTACATAGATGGCAATAGTACTGTTACTAATGATAACTGGACAAAAGGCATCTATGAGCAGACTACAAACGGTGAAAACGTAGATTATTTGTGGACTCAGGCTACAAAAGACAGTATCAGACTAAGCGCGCCACTTGATTTTGCTAAAGTGACAACTCATACCGCTACAGTTGCTTATGACAGAGTGTTAGACTATGCTGGCGCATCGCTTAGAAGAGACTCTTTTGATAAACAAATGGTATATGATACGAGAAACAATGTTGCTACATATGGTAATAGTGGTAATTCTCCTGGATTTGTCGATTCTCAGAATGACAACAAACCCGTTGGTGCAACATCAGATTGGTCTGCATGGCCAACTCTTACACAGTCAGAGAAATTAAAAGATACTGACGGTGACGGTATACCTGATTATTGGGAAATGGCTAATGATATGGATCCAAATGACCCCTCAGATCGAAACAATAGAAATAGTACCGGTTATACTATGCTTGAGCTTTATATTAATTCTCTTGTAAATGATATAACGATTAAACAGCTTGAAGGTGGTGTAGAGCAAGGAATCGATATTGAGCAATCTCAAGGTTCTGATTATGTATTAATATCCGGTGGTTGGAACTCGAGTTCACCGCTGCTTAGTATAGCTTCAACAGGCGGTATGAGTTCAAAAAGCAATGCTGATGCCAATAAAGCGATTACATCTTATGATATATCAGAGATAGTGAGTTCATCGCAGGAGATAACTCTTGGTGATTATTTTGATATTACTACTGCAGTACCATGTAAGTTTGAAAATAATACTTATACACTAACTGCAAAAACCGGATATAATATATCTGAGATTCACTCATTAGGATACACTACAGGGGAACCAAAACCAACATTCGGAAGTGTTTTTCGTCAGATTGGCGGTGTATGGGATGCTTCTCAGACTGTAAAATTGCCAACCTCGACAAATCCTAATCTTACTCTGGCAGGAACTACAGATCCCAATCTTACATCTGTTTATCTTGGTGATTACGGTGATTATCCCCAGGCTGTAAAAATTACAAGAGGGGGCAGAGAGAATGCCTGCTGTTATGTTTTGAAACTTGAACCTGTTAAAACCTCCGTTAAAGATGCCTATTCTCAGATAGATATTAATGTTGTTGTGACGAGTAATTACGTGTACTGTGATTCAGCTGTGGAGATAGCTGTTTATTCGGTAAATGGTAACATTGCAAGAAAAGCTCGCGGACAAAAACTTGATATCTCAACACTACAGAAAGGTATATACATTATTAATGTAGTGAGAGAGAATGGTACTTTAGCAGTAAAAAAGATTGTGAGATAATGTATTAAAGTTTTCTCAATATATTCTTAATAGACAACGCACAATAGTTGAATGAGTAGCAATGGATTGTGCGTTGTCATAATCTTTTTAATAGTATGTCTTTTTAAGGCAGGTTTAGAATCTTACACTAAAGTCTGCACCAAATGTTCTTGGCGCACCTAATTGAGCAAATTTATTTCCCAAAGATTCAAAATAAAAGGATTGATATTTTCTATCTGTTAAGTTTTTACTCCATATACATAATTCAAATATCTGTCTGCGGAATGATACCATACCGTTTAATGTGCCATATATGTTTTGATAGTAGCTATTGTCTTCGGTCCAGTAGATCTTTCCAAGGCCAATATAACTGATGTTGAAATTTATGTTATTAAGAAATTTTTTATTTAATGTGAGTGTATAATCAATAATGCCGGAAAATGTATGTTGGGGAGCAAATGGAATTCTATAATCAGAAAGATCTTTTGATATTACTTCATTGTTGATGGTAGACTTCTGAATATATTCTACAAAGCGGGCATCTGTATATCCGTAATTTGCTATTAGGTTTAGAGAAGAGACCGGTTTCCAGCACAGAGATAGCTCACCTCCCATACTTCTTGATTTGCCCGTATTTTTAGTAATTCGTCCCAAGCCGTTTTCAGAAAAGTCAGTTACTTGCTGATTCCTTACATCTATATAATATAGAGCTAATTCAGCGACAAGCTTTTTGTCAAGCACTTCTGATCTAAGTCCTAGTTCATAATTCCAACTATATTCAGGTTTATACGTAGTAAGATTGCGAATATCTATCTCTGCACTTTTTGCCATATCATGTATATTGTCGGGTATATTGCTTCCCATACCCATACCTTCCGCCTTTTTGATAAATGCCGCTATCATATCTGTGCGTAGCCTGTCCCGAATAATATCGGAGAACATCTGGAAATTAAATCCACCAGCTCTAAAGCCTTTTGATATTGTGCCGTAAATCATGCACTTACTGTTAGGAGTGTATCTTATATCAAAGCGAGGTAATATTTTAAGATCCTCTATTGACTCAATTCCATTAAATCCAATATGTAGCGTGTCGATAAAGTTTATATCGCGACCTGCTACATTAACACCACCTTTTGCGTAGGCCTCTGTATAAGAATCGTATCTCATTTCAGATTTTTCATAATCAATTCTTACTCCTGCGGATACTGAAAGCCCATTAAAGAAAAGATTGTCATAGGATAGTCTTGAAAATGCTGCTGTTCCATATGATTTTGTATTGAATAAACCATATATCGGCATTTCATTATTTATGAGAGAATCTGTGAGTATAATTGTCATTCCTGGTCTGACCGTTACAGGAGGAATGTTTATATTATTATTAATAAGATTGTCTATACCATCTTTTTTGAAATTGACGGGTGCATTAGTGTTAAGTTTCTGATAAAATCCGAATGCACCGAGAAGATAACTAAATGAGGATTTATTATCTGACTTCAGTATAAATTCCTGAGATGCGGAGATTTGTTTTTGTTTCTGTTTTAGGGTGAAGTATGAATACGGCATAAAATCCTGATCCAGGTCCATTCTGTCATCAAAAAACTGATAACCTGACGTAGACGTAAGTACTGAAGAGTGAAAAGATTTTTCTAAATAAATAGAATTTGCAGACATAACTCTTTTGTAAGCGGCTTTGTCATTATAGTTGACTGGCTCGAGTGTTTTATCTTCATTTATAAGGCCGTATGGATACCCATTCTGAGAACTATACTCAAATCCTGAAGCAATATTAATTTTAAGAGTCTCACCGGGTCTGAAGTTGAGCTGAACTCGACCGTTTGCCGATTCATAAGAATCTGCCTTCTCATTCTTATATATATTATTGAAATATCCATCACCGGAACTGTATCCCGCAGTGATAGAGTAGGCTGTCTTTTTGCTGATGTTTCCGTATCTGACAAGGTTTGCTTTTACTGAATTATAATTACCATACGAAACTGTTGCCTTTGTATATTCATGATCGAAAGGATTCTTTGTATAAATATTTATTATACCAGCCATTGTATTTCTTCCATATAGTGTGCTTTGCGGACCTCGTAATATCTCGAGTCTTTCTATTTCGGAAAGGTCAAAGTCATAGATACTTTTGTCAAGATATGGTACGTTGTCAACGTATACGCCAACAACAGAATTATTGGTTCTCGAACCTATGCCTCTTATATATATAGCTGTGGTAAGCTTTGAACCATATTGCGGGATATATAGATTTGATACATAGGCAGAAATATCTTTTACAGAATTTATATTACTTTTTTCAATATTGGAAGACGTAAGGATTGTTGTTGAGTTTGGTGTAAGCAAATTATTCTTATTTGCTTTTGGGTTGGATATGACGATAATTTCGTCAAGTGATATACTCTTTTCATCTATAGTATCGTCTGCTGCAAAGGCGTTGATTACAGTTAGTGATGAGAAAAACAAAGTGCGGAATCTTATCATGATTAGTATAACTTAGATATTAATACAAAAATACATAGTTGTTTGTTATTTATAATCACTACTAATAGTGATTTGTTGCGGGTTTTGTTTAGTTTGTTTTTATAAAATTGTTTGTATCTGTTGTTTGTTAATTTCTTGAAAATCAGCACATGCTCCTTTTTATTTTGTTTTGGTGATATTATGGATTAAGATCGGAAGAGCGTCGTGTAGGGAAATAGTGTACGTCCTGGTGTAGATCTCGGT
>CAMTOT010000270.1 GCA_947074165.1 uncultured Bacteroidales bacterium | reverse complement strand
AGATAATGAGCGGTGACTGGAGTTCAGACGTGTGCTCTTCCGATCTATATACCATCAAAAAACACTGTGTTTTCATTAAAACTGAATACAGCAGTAGCGGAGAGAGGCGACAACAATCCTCTATCTGAGCTTATGAATATGGTAAATGAGGAAGAAGGCAAATTATCTCTTGCCACTATCCTTGAATCTATAGACAAAGCAAAAGAAAATGAGAATATCTCAGGTATATACCTTAATACCGACGGATACAGCGCCGGATACGCTACAACAGAAGCCATCCGCAATAAACTAAGCGAATTTAAAGAGAGCGGTAAATTTATCGTGGCATACAATGAGACATTCGGTCAGAAACAGTATTACCTTAGTTCGGTAGCAGACAGTATCTATGTGAATCCTTACGGGACAGTAGAGCTTAGCGGTCTTGCAACGAAAGGTCTGTTTTACAAAAAAGCTCTTGAGAAACTTGGCGTTGAGATGCAGATATTTCGTGTAGGTACATTCAAATCGGCAGTAGAGCCGTTTATGCTTGATAAAATGAGTGACGCAAATAAAGAACAGGTTTCCGTATACCTTAACTCAGTATGGAGTACGATACTTGACGGCATATCTCAGTCGAGAGGTCTTAGCAAAGATGAGCTAAACAAACTTGCAAACGACGGTATAGCATTTGAAGACGGCAAAGATATAGTAGAAACAGGCCTTATAACCGGAGCTCTATACAAATCACAGATGGAGGATGTATTGAAGTCAATGCTTGGAACTGATAAAGTAAAAGCGGCAACGCTTAAAAATATCAGCTCAATAAAAAGCAGCAAATCAGAGCCGAAAGATAAAATCGCCGTACTATACGCTGACGGAGAGATTGCGGGCGGTAAAACAAAAGATGGAATCTACTGGATTGAGACAATCAAATCAATCGACAAAATCATAGAAGACAAAAGCGTAAAAGGAGTAGTATTCAGAGTAAACTCTCCGGGAGGAAGCGCTTATGCTTCGGAACAGATATGGGAAGCAATTGAAAGACTTAAAGCTGTAAAACCGGTAGTAGTATCAATGGGTGATTACGCGGCTTCAGGTGGTTATTACATCTCTGCCGGCGCAGATTATATATTCGCTGAGCCTACTACACTGACTGGTAGTATAGGCGTATTTGGGATGGTGCCAAACGCGGAGAAACTTATCTCTGACAAAATCGGACTTTCGGTAGACGGTGTTAAGACTAATACATTCGGACAAATGACTATATTTGAACCGCTTAGCAGTGTAGAGAAGGTAAAAATACAGAAATCTGTAGAGAGAGTATATGATCTGTTTAAGACAAGATGCGCTGATGGTCGCGGACTAAGCAAAGATTCAATCGGTGTAATAGCAGAAGGACGAGTATGGACAGGAGAGAACGCGCTTAACATCGGGCTTGTTGATGAACTTGGCGGTATCGAGCAGGCTAAAGCAAAAGCAGCTGAACTTGCGGAGCTTGACACATACGGCACAGTTGTATATCCTAAGAAGAAAGAATTTTTAGAAGCGTTTATGGAAGAGCTCTCTAATGAGGGTACAATCAACATCAAACAAAAAATTATGGGTGACGATTATCAATACATAAAATTCCTTGATTATATTCGCAATATGGACAAAATCCATGCGAGAATGGAGTTTATGGAAATCAACTAACACTCAATGAGTTTGACAAATAAAATATTAAGATACTCTATATACCCCCTCTCCATCCTATATGGAGCGGGGGTATTTTTTCGTAACAAGTTATTTGACGCGGGCATACTGAAGTCAAAAAGTTATGACGTCCCTGTAATATGCGTAGGCAATATCACCGTAGGGGGAACCGGTAAGACACCGCATAGTGAATACATAATACGACTATTGTCATCAAAATACAGGGTAGCCGTACTGAGCAGGGGGTATAAACGTAAATCCAAAGGTTTTGTACTTGCCGACTCCGCCTCAACACCTGAGACAATAGGTGACGAACCATATCAGATACACAAGAAGTTTGCGGATATAACAGTAGCAGTAGATGCCGACAGGCGTAACGGCATTGAGAATCTGATGGCACTACCCTCTCCTCCCGAGGTTATCATACTTGACGACGCGTTTCAGCATCGTTATGTAAAGCCGGGATACAACATATTGCTTACAGATTATTACCGCCCGCTCTATAAAGATCATCTTATGCCTACTGGACGACTAAGAGAACCGGCATCGGGCAAAAAACGAGCCGACTGCATTATAGTGAGCAAATGCCCTTCTGACATATCGGAACCGGAGATGCAGGAGATAAAAGATCGCCTCAACGCGGAAGATAATCAGGATGTATACTTCACTACTCTGGGATATGGCACACCGGTAAATATATTTACGGGAGAAAGTAAGGAGTTTGCAAAAGACACTGAAATACTACTTGTGACCGGCATAGCCTATCCAAAACCTCTTGAAGAATATATCGCGACGAAATGGAAATTGAAGGAGAGTATACACTACAACGACCATCACGAATTCTCGGAACGAGACAGCGCTGAGATTAAGGAATATTACAGCAAAATATCAAACAAAGAGAAAGCAGTCTTTGTTACAGAGAAAGACGCTGTTAAGCTCAGAAACCTACGTGATTTAGACTCTTTAAGAGATAAAATATATTATATTCCTTTAGAAATAGTATTTTTACAAAATAAAGGAAATAAATTTAACTCAAATACATCAGACTATGTTGCAGAAAATCAAAGAAACTGCTGAATTTTTACAAGGCAAAGTAACAAGCCGTCCTAAGATCGCTATTATCCTTGGGACAGGACTTGGTGATCTTGTGTCACACATTGAAAATAAGATTGAAATACCATATACAGAGATACCAAACTTCCCTGTATCTACAGTAGAAGGACATAGCGGAAAACTTATCTTCGGTCAGCTTGGCGGCAAAGAGATAATGGCTATGCAGGGACGTTTCCACTACTACGAAGGATACGACATGAAAGAAGTGACATTCCCGGTACGCGTTATGAAAGCGTTCGGAATCGAAACGCTTTTCCTATCAAACGCTTCAGGCGGTATGAATCCATCATTCGAGGTTGGAGACTTAATGCTTATCACAGATCACATCAACTGTTTCCCTGAGCACCCGCTTCACGGTAAAAATTATGATGAGCTTGGGCCACGTTTCCCTGATATGAGCGAACCATACGCAAGAGATCTTATCCAGCTTGCTATTGAGATTGGTAAAGAGAACAACGTGAAACTACAGAAAGGTGTATATGTAGGTACTTCAGGACCAACATTTGAAACTCCTGCGGAATATCGTCGTTTTTATCTGATGGGCGGCGACGCTGTAGGTATGTCTACCGTACCGGAAGTGATCGTAGCTAAACACGGAGGCATGAGAGTATTCGGAATCTCTGTAATCACTGACCTCGGCGTAGTGGGACGTATCGAAAACGTATCTCACGAGGAGGTACAGAAAGCGGCAGCTGCGGCACAGCCACACATGACATTCATCATGAAAGAAGTTATCAAAAGATCAAATTGATCTGACAGATAAACAAAAGGATATAAAAAATCAGGCAAAGGCTGTTCCGATATATCGGGATAGCCTTTATCTTTGTAAAAAAACAATAACGTATATGAAAAGAACCGATATATCGACACTTGGCGAGTTTGGTCTGATAAAACATCTGACTGAGAACTTTCCACTTAGAAACGAATCATCACTGAAGGGTGTTGGCGATGATGCCGCTGTACTTGAGTATAAAGACAAAAAGATACTTGTATCTACCGATTTGCTGCTTGAGGGGATACATTTCGACTTGACTTACGTGCCACTGAAACATCTCGGATACAAGTCGGCAATAGTAAACTTCTCTGATATATACGCTATGTATGGCAAGCCGAAGCAGATCACCGTATCTCTTGGTATATCTAAAAGATTCAGCATCGAGGATATGGAGGAGTTATACGCCGGTATTCGCATGGCATGTGATATATACGGAGTGGACCTTGTAGGAGGCGACACATCGGCTTCGCTGACCGGACTTACTATAAGCGTGACTTGTATAGGGGAGACTTATACTCCGGTATTCAGAGACGGAGCTCAGGAAAATGACCTTATATGCGTGTCGGGCGACCTTGGCGCTGCTTATATGGGTCTGCAACTGCTGGAGAGAGAGAGAAAGATGTTTGACGGCTCGGAAGAGTTTAAACCTGACTTCTCCGGAAAAGAGTACTTGCTGGAGAGACAGCTTAAACCAGAAGCCCGCAAAGATATCATCGAGGAGCTTGAGAAGAAAGGTATCGTACCTACCGCTATGATGGATATTTCGGACGGATTGTCGTCGGAACTTCTGCATATCTGTACACAGAGCAAAAAAGGGTGTCGTATATACGAAGAGAAGATACCTATAGACTATCAGACAGCCGTTCAGGCGGAGCAATTTAACATGAGCCTTATCACAGCAGCTCTAAACGGAGGTGAGGACTATGAGCTTTTGTTTACGGTGCCGCTTGGCAAGCATGACCTAATAGAGACTATACCGGGTATACGGGTTATTGGTCATACTACGTCAGAATCGCTTGGCAACGCAA
>CAMTOT010000269.1 GCA_947074165.1 uncultured Bacteroidales bacterium | reverse complement strand
TACGAGGTAATGAGCGGTGACTGGAGTTCAGACGTGTGCTCTTCCGATCTTAAAGCAATATGATATATTATCTAAAAGACTTGATGAAACACTTAAAGTGCTTGACGATATACAGCAAAGAGATGACAATCTGTATCGAGTCATGATGAACGCAGAGCCTATAGCGCATCAAACCCGCAGGGCTTCTATGATTAATAAAAACAGATATGAAGGACTACTTAACCTTGAAGACGCGCCACTTGTAGTATCCGCTACGCAAAAGATGGATTTGCTTGCCCGACAGGTTTATATACAATCAAACTCATTTGATGAAATTGTAGATCTTGTAAAGACACAGGAAGATCGATTAAGCAGGGTGCCGGCTATACAGCCTGTATTAAACAAAGACTTAAAACGTACAGCCTCAGGTTACGGATGGCGAATGGATCCTATTTACCAGACTGCTAAGTTTCATGAAGGGATGGATTTCTCGGCAGATATCGGAACTCCTGTTTTTGCTACAGGCAATGGTGTCGTGTTGAAATCAGGATGGCAGAGAGGTTATGGCGAAACAATTGAGATTGATCACGGGTATGGTTATAAGACTGTTTATGCTCACCTTAGTAAAAGAATTGCCAGAGCCGGATTGAGAGTGAAACGAGGCGATGTAATAGGGCATGTAGGTAATACAGGTAAATCAACAGGTCCGCATCTGCATTATGAAGTTCATCTAAACGGACGTCATAAAAACCCGATGCATTATTATTTTCTTGACCTGAATCCTGAAGAATACGATCAAATGATACAATTATCGTCAAATCACGGACAGGTAATGGATTAATAAACCGATATAATTATTATGGCTTTAGATTCTGATAAAATGTTTTACTCAATAGGAGAAGTCGCTCAGCATTTCAACCTTAATGAGTCTAACCTGCGGTTTTGGGAGTCTCAGTTTAGAGAACTTTCACCTCGCAAGAATGCTAAAGGTGTGCGGTTTTATACACAAAAAGATATTAAGGATATAACATTAATATACCATCTTCTGAAAGAAAAGGGATTGACTATAGAGGGAGCGAAGAAGATACTTAAGAACAATAGAGAAAACATAACTAAGACTCACGAGGTAATTGAGAGACTAAAATCTATCAGAGCTGAGATAAATGCTATCATAGATGAAATGTAAGTGAGTGCATTCGTATTTTAAATAATATCATTATTTCTTATGAATACCGAAGAATTGATGTTACTTGAGTGTGGCGATGGTCAGACTCTGATAGCACGTATGAAAAAGTCACTGTTTGACAATGTTGCGAATCTTGTTTCTCCTGAAGACATGCATAGAATAGAAGCTGCCTTCGATCTTGCCAATGAAGCTCATTCCCGACAGATGCGTAAAAGCGGAATTCCATATATAAGTCACCCGATAAGTGTGGCGCGAATAGTAGGAGAGGAGATCGGACTTGGCGCAAATCCTATTATAGCGGCATTGCTGCATGATGTAGTGGAAGATACAAGCCTTACCATTGATGATATTAAATATCAGTTTGGTGATGATGTGGCTTTTCTTGTCGATGTAGTTACAAAGAAAAAGAAAGATGAGTATAAGATGTCTAAGCAGCTTGATAATTTCAAGCAGATGCTTGACTCAATCCAATACGACATAAGAGCTCTTCTTGTCAAATTATCTGACCGGCTTCATAACATGCGTACTTTAGACAGTATGTGTACCGACAAGCAGATGAAGATAGCAAGTGAGACGGACTACTTTTATGCCCCTCTTGCCAACAGACTCGGTCTTTATGATGTCAAATCAGAACTTGAAAATCTAAGCCTTAAATTTCGCTCTCCCCAGGAATATAATAATCTCGAAAGAAAGATTAATAAGTACATGATTCTCCATGATAATTATATCACGGAGTTTATGGAATCTGTACGTTCGCGTCTGAAAAATAATAATATCAATCCGTATATCTTTTCTAAGCCAAGGAGCGTTTATGCTATTTGGCGCAAAATGCAGAATAAAGGGTTGTCGTTTAAGGAGGTTGAGCATGTTCACATTATTAATGTGATCCTGCCGCATGATCCGGAGTCGGGACGATCTGAGAAAAATATTTGTCTTGAGGCGTATTCTCTTATTACCGATGTGTTTAAAGAGCGCCCTTCAAGCCTGGTGAATTATATTGATACCCCCAAAGAGAACGGATATCAGAGCCTGCATCTTCAGGTTATGAGCCATCAGGGTTCTTGGGTAGAGGTTCATATATTTACTGAGAATATGTATCGCAATGCAAGGCTTGGCTGTGTTGTGGAGAGAGCTGTAGGAGCAGACAAGTGGATAAGTAAATTCAGGGAATTGCTTAGAGAACTTGCCGCGACAAGTAAAGACAGCGGGTTTATAGAGGACGTGGTCAGTACATTTTATAACGATGATATTCTTGTATTCACGCCAAAAGGCAACAGTGTTTTACTGCCTAAAAATGCGTCAGTGCTTGACATGGCATATGAGATACACACAGATCTTGGCGATAAGGCTAAATTCGCCAGAATAAACGGCCGCTTATCATCTGTTTTTACCATATTAAAGAGAGGGGATAGAGTAGAGATTGGTACTGATGATGATATCAAGCCTAATAAAGAATGGCTAAATCATATCTCAACATATAAAGCGCGTAAATGCGTAAACGCGGCATTGAGGAAAACCGGGATTGAAAAAGAACTCACAAATTATATTATGTGTAGTAACTGCAATCCATTGCCGGGCGATGAGATAATCGGATTTAAGCGTCATAACTCAAAGATTATAGTTCATAAGCGAAGTTGTAAGAAAGCGATTACTCTTTCAGCCCGCGAAGGCGATCATATTGTGAACGTGAATATTCCTATCAATAAAGAGATTGTTTATCCTTCATGCATATCAATATTAAGTGTGGATCGTGATGGTTTACTGTGTGATCTTGTTGAGGTGATATCACGCACCTTATATCTAAGTATCGAGTCATTAGATACAATAACGATTGATAATATAGTAAATACTACTGTAAGGATGCTTGTCCCGTCTGCAAAAGAGCTTTTTGCCGCTATGGAAAAAATAGAGAAAGTAAGAGGTGTCGAAGAAGTAAGACGAATCGAGAAACTATAAAATAAAAGATGCTGTATAAAAGAATTAAATCAAATTCTATTATACAGCATCTTTTATTTTATGTAGTCTATGTTATCTCTTTTGTGTCACATAAAGCGTGTTTTCTTCCGAGATATTATTAGCGTTTGTAACCCTCTTTACGAAGTCATTTACCCGATTTACATTTACGTTTTTAATTTTTACATTATTCACAGGCATGCTTTCATTCCCTTTTATTTCATAAACGGCATCTGCTGATTCGCATAAAGCATTTTCAATAAATATTCCGTCAATACGAGTAGGTTTCTCTTCAAAAGCAGGCACTATATCTTTCCAGTTATAATGAACATCCGTATCAATTTCAATAACACGGCTCATTTTCTTGGTTTTAATGTCCTTTACATGGATATTTTCCACATATCCGCCTCTTCTTATATTGGTTTTGATGTAAAGCATCTGATTAATAGAGTCTGTCGCTTCACAGTCATGCATATAGATGTTTTTAATCCCGGCCGACAGTTCGCTTCCGATCCCAAGCAGAGCATTTGCATTTTTCACCTTACAGTTTTTAATTACTATATTTTTAGAAGGTGTATTTAGTCTCCATCCGTCATGATTATGTCCTGATTTAATAGCGATAGCATCATCTCCCATATCAAACACGCAATTATCAACAAGAAGATTATTACTCATTTCAATTCCTAATCCGTCACAACTCAATCCGTGTGCGCTTATATTAAGATTTCTGACTATTCCGCCTTCGCATTTATATAGGTGTACAGCTCTGAATGGACTTTCCTTAATTTCAAATCCGTCAAGCAATACGTTCTTACATCTGTTGAAGTGAATAAGCTGAGGTCGCAGATTGTACTCCTCTTTAATCATATTCCTGTTTTCTACAGCAACATTCTTATATGCCTGATCGTATAAAGTTTTCAATCCCGATATATGAGATTCAGACATCTTGGCCCATTTCTCCCAAATCTCAGTTTCGCATATAATTATACCTTTACCGGTCACTGCTACATTCTCACAGTCGTATGCATAGATAAGAGGTGCATAATTGATACACTCAATACCGCCCCAGGATGTTTTCACTCCGGGAAAATAATGAGCAGGATTATCGGTAAATGTGAGTTCAGCTCCCTCTTCAAGATGAAGATTTACGTTGTTGAATAGTTGGATCGCACCTGTTCTCCACTTTCCCTTAGGTACAATAACTTTTCCTCCGCCAGCCTCATGGCAAGCTTCAATCGCATAATACAATGCTCTTGTGCATAAAACTTCTCCTCCTTCATTGCCTCCATAAAAGTTGATTCTGAATTCATTATTAGGGAATACAAATTCTTTTACGTGCCCCATTTTAAAAGGAGCTTCAACTTTTGTATATCTGTAACTATTTGAGGGGGTAGCGCTTTCCTGTGCATTCACCGTAGCATAACCGGAGAATAGTAATGAAAGCGAAGCTGTTACTATAAATATATTTCTAAGCATAT
>CAMTOT010000268.1 GCA_947074165.1 uncultured Bacteroidales bacterium | reverse complement strand
GGCGGTGACTGGAGTTCAGACGTGTGCTCTTCCGATCTACGCTACTTGTACCGGGCGAGAATATTTTGCCTAAAGAGGGAGAACTGCTCTCTCCGGAGCTGAGGATATTCGCTCTTGTCAGACTTGGTATTAATGATAGTGTTAAGATTGCTAACTTCCTGCATTACTCTCCTCAGACAGTATATAACTATCGTCTTAAGGTCAGAAATAAGTCTGTGTTGCCGAAAGAACAATTTCCAGGCGCGGTAGCAAAGATTTCTCAGTTGAAAGTATAAAATATACCCTCCTATGCAACAACCGGAGGGTTACTATAAGAAATAGTGGACAGGGGTGTAATTATCTGATAATTACACCCCTAATAATTTGAGACTGCTGTTTTATCTTACTATTATACCTTACCCGAAATAAATTTGACATGTTTTGTACTTTATGTTTGTAGTACAGAACGCAAGTATTTGTGACATTAAAAAGCATCACTTTATATAGTGTTCGGGTACATTAAATGTATTAACCAAATTATCTAATCATGAAACAATTAGTAAAAATGAAAGACTGTAGGATTAAATTCCCGGTTGTGTTATTTCTATTTTTATTCTCTTTCTCTTTTGCTTTCGCACAAACCCTGACTAATGTAAAAGGGCAGGTGCGCGACCAGAGCGGTGAGCCGGTTATTGGAGCCAGTGTTGTCGTTAAGGGTACTACAAACGGGACTATTACCGATATTGACGGTATATTCCATCTTGATGTAGAGAAAAATTCCCGTCTGGTAATCTCCTTCGTAGGCTATGAAACTCAAGAAACTGAGCTTAAAGGCCGAAATTCAATCAACATTGTTTTAAAAGAAGATCTTAAAGTCCTTGATGAAGTTGTAGTGGTAGGATATGGTACTGTTAAGAAAAAAGACGCTACAGGTTCGGTTGCAACAGTCAGTATCAATGAGAAAAACAAACCTATGGCAACATCACCTCAGGAATTGCTTGGTGGTAAAGTAGCGGGTGTTTCTGTTATCTCGGGTGGTGGTCAGCCGGGTGCAAGCTCTACAATTCGTATTCGCGGTGGTTCTTCATTGAATGCTAAAAATGAGCCTCTTATCGTGGTTGACGGAGTTATCCTGAGTAATGAGACTGTAGGCGGTCTTTCTAATGGTCTTAGTTCAATAAATCCTAATGATATTGAGACTTTTACAGTTCTTAAGGATGCTTCAGCGACAGCTATTTACGGTTCGCGCGCGTCAAACGGTGTCATAATGATCACAACTAAAAAAGGTTCTTCCGGCAAGGTTAAGATCTCATATAATGGTACTGTTTCTATGAGTCAGAAAAGAAATGACTATGACGTGATGTCAGGTGATGAGTTCAGAGATTTTATTTCTAATCTTGACGGCGTTACATCATCTATGCTTACGGCTCTGAATCTTTATGACGGACAGTCAACAGACTGGCAGGACGAAATATATCGTACAGCGGTAAGTACAGATCACAATATCAGTGCATTTGGTACCGTGAAAGATTTTATGCCATACCGTGTTTCTTTTGGTTATAATAATGAGAACGGTATCCTCAAGACATCTAATTTTGAAAGATACACAGGTAATATCTCTCTTACACCGGTTCTTTTTGATGATCACCTTACAGTAAACATTAATGCCAAAGGTTCTTATATAAACAACCGTTTCGCAGACGACAGCTCAGTAGGTGCTGCGGTATTCTTTGACCCTACTAAACCGGTTATGAATGGCAACTCTAATTACGGTGGTTATTATACATGGACATCAGACGGTACACCTGATGGTGGCAAAATGGGTTCGGCACCGATTAATCCAATGGCAACTTTGAAAATGAGAAATGATAACTCAAACGTTAAGTCATTGTTGAGCAGCATCAGAGCGGATTATAAATTTCATTTCCTTCCAGAACTGAAATTGACTGTCAATGCCAGCCATGACTATTCTGAAAGTGACGGTTCTGAGTGGATTTCACCTAACTCTCCTTCTAATTATGGTGACGTAAACAAATCAGGACTTCTTCGTGAGTATGGTGATAAATTTATCAATCAGCTACTTGAAGTTTACGGTCAGTATGCTAAAGATTTTAAAAAATCACGTTTTGACATAATGGGAGGTTACTCTTATCAGAGTTATCAGAAAGAGGGTAGTACTGTGTCTCATTACCTTTCAAGAGATCCGGAAAACTATGGTAATAAAACTGAAGAAAGCGCAACCTTTAATCCTTACGGGCCTGAGAAATATGTTCTTATCTCTTTCTTTGGGCGTCTGAACTACTCATTGTTAGATAAATATCTTCTTACGGTAACTCTTCGTGACGATGCTTCTTCACGTTTCGCTAAAAATAACCGTTGGGGACTTTTCCCTTCAGTTGCTTTAGGATGGAAAATCAAAGAGGAATCATTCCTTAAATATTCGGAATCTGTAAGTGATCTTAAGCTTCGTCTTGGATGGGGGTTGACAGGTCAGCAAGATGTAGGTGCATATTATCCGAGTATGCCAAGCTATCGTTGGGGTAAAGGCGGTGTGACCTATCCTTCTTATGATGCTCAGGGCAATGTGACGTGGGTTAATGTAATCGCTCCTACTGCGGTTAATCCAGATCTTAAATGGGAAGAAACTGAAACATATAATATTGGTATTGACTACGGATTCCTAAAAGGACGTATTTCCGGTGCTTTTGACGCTTATTACAGAAAAACTAACGACCTGCTAAATGAAAGTATTAATATTCCTGCCGGAAAAGATTTCGCTGAGATTATCGTAGGTAATATCGGAACGCTGGTTAATAAAGGTATTGAGTTCTCGATTAACGCTAATGTAGTAGAAAACAAAAACTGGAACTGGGATCTTGGATTTAATATTGGTTGGAATAAATCGGAAATTACCAAACTTACTTTCAACGATGCTATTGCAACGTCTGCGGGATTCAGACATGGATCTTCCGGTGGTGACGGTGGTAAAGCAGTGAAAATCCATAGTGCTGGATACGCTCCGGGTTCATTCTATGTATATGAGCAGATTTACGATGAGGCGGGCAAACCGATTGAAGGCGCTTATGTAGACCGCAATAACGACGGTGTAATAAACGACGATGACCTTCGCCAATATAAAAATGCTGACGCGGATGTGATTATGGGATTCAACTCTACATTAAGATATAAGAACTGGGATTTCGGCTTTAACGGTCGCGTTAGTCTTGGAAACTATATCTACAACTCAGTAGCTTCAAATAATGGCGCAATGGATGCGACCCAGTTATTTACAAATAATACATTGAAAAACAGACTTAAATATTCGACTGAAGCTAACTTCAAACAACGCCAGCGTATGTCTGACTATTATGTACAAAACGCTTCATTCCTTAAAATTGACAATATCACATTGGGCTATACATTCTCTGGTAAATATTCTCCGCGTGTATATGCGTCTGTGCAGAATCCTATTGTGATTACAAAATATGAAGGTCTTGATCCTGAAATTCAAGGCGGTATGGATAATAATATGTATCCTCGTCCTTTCACTTGTACTTTAGGTATTAACATTAACTTCTAATCTCTACTACTATGATATTCAATATGAAAAATATATCGAGAATCGCGTCTATCGCTCTTGTTTCTCTTATCTCATTCAGTTCTTGTCTGGATGATCTGAATCAGGAAAATCCGCGTAATGAAAATGTTGAGGATATATATAATGAAGCTGTAGCTAAATCATTCCTTGCTAAAATATACTCAGGCTTAGGCATGTCAAGTAATACTGGACCTACAGGAGACGATGATCTTGTTGCGTCCGACGGCGACCAGGGGTCACTTGTTCTTCTGCGCGGTCTGCTTACTATGCAGGAATTTCCTACAGATGAGCTACTTTGGAACTGGACTGACGAAGGTATCGTCGAACTGAGCACTCTTAACTGGACTTACACCACTAAATACGCCTATACATTCTACCAGAGAGCGATGCTTAATCTGCGCTATTGCAAAGAGTTCCTTGATAAGTTTAATGATGGAACAGGTATTGCTGGGGTAGCTCAGATGCGTGATGAGGTTAGAGCATTGAGAGCTCTTAATTATTATTTTCTTATCGACCTGTATGGCAATCCGGGTGTTGTATGGGATGATTCTCCGGTAAATGATGATGCATGGTATCCGTCGCAGATAGGAAGAAAAGCTCTTTTTGAACTTGTTGTTAATGACCTTCTTGATCTGTCGGAAAACGGCAATCTGTCAGAAACTGCTTCAATGGCAACTTACGGAAGAATGACAAAGCCAGTAGTATGGACATTGCTTGCTAAGATGTATCTTAACGCAGAGGTGTATACCGGTACGGCTATGTATGATAAAGCTTCGCAGATGTGCGAAAAAGTTATCAACAGCGGATTCGGACTTGTTGATAACTATACAAACCTATTCTGTGGAGAGAATCATTTATCAGCTATGCCTGGTAATGGTAATGAGATAATCTTTGCTATTCCTTTCGATAACATGCAGGCAAAAAGCTATGGTAATATGATCGTACTTACTGCCGGCGCTTATGGCGGTGCACTTAATCCAAACTGGTTTGGATGTACCGGCAGCTGGACTTGCGTTAAAGCAAAAGGCGAACTGGTAGC
>CAMTOT010000267.1 GCA_947074165.1 uncultured Bacteroidales bacterium | reverse complement strand
CGAGATCTACACCAGGACGTACACTCTTTCCCTACACGACGCTCTTCGATCTAGACTGTTTTTTAACAAAAAAAGGCGAATCTTAGACAACTAAGATTCGCCTTTCTATATTGTTTTTATAGGTAGGTTATGCAAGCCTTCTTGCTCCGTCACTGATTTTTACAGGATAAACTTTTGGAGATACACCAAATTTAGCAGTGAATTTCTCATTCGCGGTTTTTATAAACTGATCGTATTTATCTTCAGGAACGATATTTATAGTACAACCACCGAATCCGCCACCCATGATACGTGAACCTGTCACGCCACATTCTTTGGCTATTTCGTTAAGATAATCAAGTTCGATAGTACTTACCTCATAGAGTTCGCTCATACCTTTATGAGTAGCGTATACATTTGCTCCTACTGTAGCGTAGTCTCCTTTTGCAAGAGCGTCGCAAGTATTTTCAAGGCGAGCGTTTTCTTCTATAGCGTAAGTCGCTCTCATATAATCCTCAGCAGAGATTAGATCTTTTACCTCTTCAAGCATCTTCAGATCCGCGTCACCAAGAAGTTTTACTTCTGGATGATTTTTAGCTATAGCTGCAGCCGCGTTTTCGCAAGACTGACGGCGTTTGTTGTATGGCGAGTCTACAAGTTCGTGTTTAGTGACAGAATCTATAAGTACAACTTTGTACCCTTGTGGATTGAAAGGTACATATTCATAGTTCATCGTGCTGCAATCAAGGCGAATAAGGTGTCCCTCTTTACCGAATATAGAAGCAAACTGGTCCATGATACCACAGTTTACACCACAATAATTATGCTCTGTTTTCTGACCGATAAGTACAAGTTCTTTTTTATCAAACCCACAGTTGTAAAGCTCGTTAAGACCAAATGCATAAGTGCTTTCTAGTGCTGCAGAAGAAGAAAGACCAGCGCCAAGAGGTACATCTCCTGAGAATACTGTATCGAAACCCTCAAGTTTAGCTCCTCTTTTGATCATTTCGCGGCATACTCCGAATATATATCTTGCCCAACTTGCGGATGGTGCGTCTTCTTCGTTTAGACCAAACTCCGCAGAGTCGTTCAGGTCAATAGAGAAAGCACGTACTTTGTCAGTACCATTTGGTTTGATTTCAGCGAGCATACCCTTGTCGATAGCTCCCGGAAGCACGCAGCCTCCATTGTAATCAGTGTGTTCTCCAATAAGATTTACTCGTCCCGGAGAAAAAAACAAGGCACCTTCCGTACCGTAAAGCTCTTTAAATTTATTTCTTACAATTGACTGTTCCATAAGAAGTATGTTTTAAAAATTATGAACCGGCAGTTTTATCCTGCCGGTTCATTTATTGTTTTGAAAATGTTGTTAAGATTATTCTACCGGTATATCTTTATTTACATTTTTGCATCCTATTAAAGCATAGTATAATAAGTATGCAAGACATAAGAACATTACCCAGTAGCTTGTAAGATAACCTGCGCTGTCGGCTACATATCCCTGGATAAGAGGAATGATACCTCCACCGCAAACCATCACCATAAACAGACCAGAACCTGCTGCTGTATATTTACCAAGTCCTTCAACGGCAAGATTGAATATACCTCCCCACATTATAGATGTACAAAGTCCGCAAAGGATAATGAACATAATGTTAATTGGAATAAGCGTCGACGCCTCACCTCCAACGATGCTTGATACATCCATAGACATTGATGTAGGAAGAAGTATCGCGCAAACCACAAAGAACAATCCAAGGCAAGATACAAAAGTAAGCATCTGTTTGCTTGAATATTTTGCGCCTAAAGAAGCACCTGCAAGACGACCGAATAGCATAAGAAGCCAATAAATACCAACAAGTGTACCTGCTATACCAGCATCAATACCAAGACCTGGATTTATCTCTCCGCTCTTAACCTTAAGGGCTTTGTCATATGTCTTTTCATCAATAACCTGAGATACAAATCCGTCTCTGTCAGTCGCATCGACATTTGCTTCAATATCTTTTATTTTCGCAAGGTATTCACTGTCAGATTGCTGTTTCTCAAACTCAGCAACTCTGGCGCTGGCTATTTCAATCGTAGGATTAGTCATATATAAATTGGCAGTAGAAGGTACTCCAATCTCTATACCTACATAAATACCGATAGCGATAGCTCCAAGCACAAAGTGTCGGAAAGAAAGCGGACTGTGTTTATCTTTCTCTTTTGATGTTGCATTATCTTTTTCTTTGTGAGGCTCCGGTATATTTACCACCAATAAGACAACGAAAGCGAAAGCAAAGATACCCATTGCAAGGAATAGGGCAGGGTTTGCTTTTTCAATAGTGCGTCCGGCTTCGGCACCCATCAGATAGCCGACAAGCATTGGCGTAATTGTAGCACCAACAGAGTTTAATGAACCACCAAACTGTAATAGCTGATTACCTTTTTTACCTTCTCCTCCGAGAGTGTTCAACATCGGGTTTACAACTGTATTTAGCATACACATTGAGAAACCTGAGATAAAAGCTCCCGTAAGATATACAGCGAAACTCTGAACCTGACCTGACAAAAA
Organism: uncultured Bacteroidales bacterium; assembly: GCA_947074165.1. Taxonomy (GTDB): domain Bacteria; phylum Bacteroidota; class Bacteroidia; order Bacteroidales; family JAUNSR01; genus JAUNSR01. Next base: position 2,091 of record CAMTOT010000267.1, on the reverse strand, counting down.
CTGAACTCCAACTCCACAGAATCCCACTGTCACAGCCGCAAGAGCAGTCTTTTTATATCCAATCTTTTTAAGCATTATACCTGCCGGGATACCCATAAAGGCATATGCTATAAAATTTGCAAAGAATCCCAATTGAGATTCAAAGTTTGACGCTCCGAACTGTTTTGAAACAATTACCCCCATCGGACTTGGTAGTCCTGTTACAAAGGCAATCATAAAGAACAGGGCAAACATTACCGCAATGGGTAATGCGTAATTTTTCTTCTGTGTAGTTTCCATTTTTCTTTTGAAATGTTAGTTAGATTAATTGTATTGATGTTAGTGTTTTTTGTTGTTACTTTTCCTCTCCGGCAATAAACTCATAAATACATGTTTCTGAGTATGTTTCTCCCGGTTTAAGTTCTACCGATGGGAACTGAGGCTTATTTGGTGAGTCTGGATAATGTTGTGTCTCAAAGCATACCGCGCTGCGGGCAGGGAATGTAGAGCCAAACATACCTTCAAATCCATTTAACCAATTGCCTGAATAAAGCTGCATGCCTGGTTCTGTTGTGTGAACCTTAAGTGTTCTTCCGCTAACCGGTTCCGTACATGTTGCAGCAAGAGTTATTTCGCCTGCTTTTTCTTTATTCAATACAAAGTTGTGATCATAACCTGCTCCGTTCTTAATCTGTACGTCATCGGCATTGATTCTTTCTCCAATAGTATGCGGAGTTGTAAAATCAAAAGGAGTACCTTTTACCGGCGCAATATCACCAAAAGGAATGCAGTTTTCATTTATCGGAGTGTAGTAATCGGCGTTGATTGTAAGAATATTGTTCTCAATAGACGGACTTGGGTTTGTGATTCCTGCAAGATTAAAGAAAGCATGATTTGTAAGGTTTACAATTGTCGTTTTATCAGTTGTTGCATGATAATCGATGATAAACATGTTTTCATCATTAAGTCTGTATGTCATTGTTACATCCAGATTACCCGGGAATCCCTCTTCTCCGTCAACAGATAGATAATGTAGTCTTAGAGTGCTCTCATTAATTTGTTCTGCATCCCATACAACAGCATTGAACCCTTTTTTTCCGCCGTGAAGATTGTTATGACCGTTGTTTATCGCAAGCTGATACTCTTTCCCTTCAAGGGTGAATTTGCCATCTGCGATTCTGTTGCCATATCTGCCTATTGTAGTGCCAAGATATGGCTCCGGGTTGTTTATCAATCTCTCAAGATTGTCATGTCCTAATACTACATTTTCAAACTTCCCGTTTTTATCAGGTGCCATAATTGCCATAACGGTAGCTCCGTAGTTGCAAACGCACAGCTCCATCCCGTTTTTATTTTTTAATACAAAAAGCTCTGTATTTTTTCCATCTATTTCTCCATGGAAGTCTTCGGCTTTAAGACCACAAATATTTTCCTTAGTGTAATTTTTCATAATATTAATAAATTTAATGTGTTTGGAGTTGCTTTTCACTTAATTTCATTGTAAAAGTAACATTTCAATGAAGTAAAGCGCCTATTCAAAATATGCTATATAACATGATTTATATGTTTTTTCACAATTAGAATAGTTCTAATCGTGTGTTATCGGTTGTGCAACTAAATTAAATAAGTATGGTTTAAAAACAATATTTTAGATAGATTTTTTTAAATAAGAAATACAAAAAGCCATTTTGATAATTAAATCAAAATGGCTTTTTGTATCATTTGTCTTATATCAATGCCTAAAATAATGATATGTCTTTTAAAATGTAGGAGGATATTGTTTACCTGATGAAAAATACTTCATAAACTGAGTTCTTTCATAAAAATTCTCATCCTCAAAGTTCGCAAAATTCATTCTGCCCTTAAACTGATCGATTGATTCAAAACCATGAATTCTCATCCAGTCTATAACTGTATTAAGCATGACAGGTATAAAATCGGGACCCTCTTTATAAATAACCGAGCAAATCTCCATTGCTGAAGCTCCGGTTAATATGCCCTTAATTATATCATCTCCTGAATAGATGCCGGAAGATGCTGCAATATCAATTTTTGGGATTTCTGCAAAGATGTTTATGTCATCTATTCATCCTAATATGATATCATCTCAGG
>CAMTOT010000266.1 GCA_947074165.1 uncultured Bacteroidales bacterium | reverse complement strand
CTGTCATTGCAGAGAGTATGGCAAAATCATACGGTGAGCAAGTGATAATCAGCAATGTGGATTTTAGAATACGCAGAGGAGAAAAAGTCGCCTTCGTAGGTAAAAACGGTGCCGGTAAATCAACTTTGGTGAAATGTATAATGGGAGAGATCCCTTACACGGGAGAGCTGAAGATAGGGCACAATATCAAGATTGGTTATTTTGCGCAAAACCAGGCTCAGATGCTTGATGGTGAATGTACTGTGTTTGATACCATAGACAGAGTAGCCGTGGGGGATGTGCGTTTAAAAATACGAGATATACTTGGTGCATTCATGTTTGGTGGAGAGGCTTCCGATAAAAAGGTAAAGGTCCTGTCGGGAGGAGAGCGATCAAGGCTTGCTATGATTCGTCTGCTTCTCGAACCCGTAAATCTTCTTATTCTTGATGAGCCTACCAATCATCTTGATATGCGTTCCAAAGATGTGCTTAAGCAGGCGATAAAAGAGTTTGACGGCACTGTTATTGTCGTATCTCATGACAGGGAGTTCCTGGATGGTCTTGTAGATAAAGTTTATGAGTTTGGCGATGGCAAAGTGAGAGAACATCTTGGCGGTATATATAGCTTTTTGGAGAAAAAGAAACTTGACAATCTGAAAGAGCTCGAAAAGAAAAATGCCGTACAGAAGAAGGAACAGCCTGTTGAGTTGTCGGAAAACAAACTCTCGTATGAAGCACGTAAAGAGGTACAGCGAGAGATAAATAAAATAGAAAAGCAGATAACGCAGGATGAGAAGTCAATCTCAAAGACTGAAACAGAGGTATCTGCCATAGAGGAGAAGTTGTCTACCCCGGAGGGAGCCTGCGATATGGCTCTTTTCACAGAGCATGCCCGATTAAAAAAACAGCTTGATGAACAAACTGAATTGTGGATGGAGCATACCATGCAACTTGAAGAGTTAAAAGAAAAACTATAAAAACTTTGCGGATATTATTATCCACAATAAATCAAGGTGAAATGAAAAAAATTATTTACTTACCGCTAATCATCAGTTGTATGGCAACAGTCGGTTGTTCTAATGATGGCAAAAAAGCAGCTAAAAGCAGCTACGACATCACTTTTATTGACAATAGTGTGGCTCCGGGAGCCGATTTTTATGATTATTCTACAGGAGGGTGGCAGAAAAACAACCCTTTGAAAGATGAATTCGCGCGCTTTGGGTCTTTTGACCAGCTTCGTGAGAATAATAAAGAGAGACTGCGTGCACTTGTTGAGGAAATAGCTGCAAAACCACACTCTCAGGGTACAATTGAGCAGAAGATTGCTGATCTTTATAATACTGCTCTTGATACCGCGCGTCTTAACGCCGAAGGTCCCGCGCCACTTATGCCATATATTGAAGAGATTATGGCCGTTACGTCTAAAGATGAGCTTGCGGCTCTTATGGGTAAAATGACAAAAACAGGCATTAGCCCGTTTTTCTACTCATATATTGATGCCGACGCTTCAGACAGCAATATGAATTTGTATCAGATATATCAGGGTGGTTTATCTATGGGTGAACGCGATTATTATCTGGAGGATGAGGAGAGTATGAAGAATATCCGTGCAGAATACCTTAAGTTTATAGAAAAATTATATGTTCTTATAGGTAGATCTCAGGATGACGCATCAGCTCTTGCCGGTAAAATATTAGCGATAGAAACAAAGCTTGCAGAGGCTTCGTCTACTACAACAGAACTTCGTGATCCGGTAGCTAATTTTAATAAGATGCCTATATCTGATTTTATTAAAATGTGTCCAGATATTAATATTGCCAATTATCTTAAATCATCAGGTCTTGACATCAATAAAGAAGTGAGCGTAGGGCAGCCTAAGTTTATAGCTGGAGTTAATAGCCTTTTCAATGAGACCTCTCTTGATGATCTTAAAGAGTTCTTTATATACAAAACTACAGATCATGTTATGGATTTTCTTAGCGAAGATTTCGTAACTGCAAACTTTGATTTCTATGAAAAGGTGATGTCTGGTAAACTTGAGCAGCAGCCAAGATGGAAGAAAGCTTTGTCTATGGTTGATGGCTCTCTCGGAGAGGCTGTTGGTCAGATGTATGTAGCTAAATATTTCCCGGCTGAAGCTAAAGAGCGTATGGTCACCCTTGTGGCTAATTTGCAGAACTCACTTCGTGAGCGTATAACTAATCTTGAGTGGATGAGTGATGAAACTAAAGCTCAGGCACAAGAGAAGCTTTCTACATTTAGCGTAAAAATAGGTTATCCTGATAAATGGAGAGATTACTCAGCGCTTAATATATCAAAAGAGGACTCTTATCTTGCTAACTATTTCCGTTCTGTAGCTTTTGAATGGGATTATAATCTGGCTAAATCAAATATGCCGGTTGATAAATCTGAATGGTTTATGAGTCCGCAGACAGTAAATGCTTACTATAATCCATTGTCGAATGAAATATGTTTCCCTGCAGGGATTCTTCAGGAACCGTTCTTTTATCTTGACGGAGATGACGCTGTAAACTATGGTGCTATAGGTGTTGTTATTGGTCATGAGATGACTCACGGATTTGATGATCAGGGACGTATGTTTGATAAAGAAGGGAATATCAGAGACTGGTGGAGCGTAGCCGACGCTGATAAGTTTAATTCTCTTGCTAATGTACTGGTTGAGCAATTTAATGGTATTGAGATACTTCCTTCTGTATTTGCGAACGGTACTTTTACTCTTGGTGAAAATATTGCCGACCAGGGTGGTGTATTGATCTCTTATCAGGCTCTCCAGAATGCATCAAACGGTGTGGAAGATAAGCATGTAGATGGATTTACTGCAGATCAGCGCTTTTTCCTTGCTTACTCGGCTCTATGGGCCGGCCATATTCGTGATGAGGAGAAACTTAGACTTACTAAGATAGACCCACACTCACTTGGTCGTCTGAGAGTAAATGCAACCCTTAAAAACATTGATAAGTTTTATGAAGCTTTTGGTGTCAAAGAGGGAGATGATATGTTTATTCCAAAAGAACAACGTATAAATATCTGGTAATTATTGCCACATACACTATTATGATATAAAGAGGCTGTCTGACTATAAAATGTTTAGACAGCCTTTTTTGTGTTATTATTCTTTCATCTTATATTCTCGGAAGGTCAATCGAAAATATCCTAACTAAACCTTTATGTGCAACGGCGGTTGCCGATATCGGCAACGGGCGTTTCCGACTTTGGAATCAACGGATTCCCAAGTCGGAATCCGCGGTTGCACTTTCCGGCAACCGTTGATTCTTATATAGTATTGGTTGGGGAATTCTTGAAATGGAATTGGATTATCCATTTTTTTGCATAAAAGCGAGGCTGTCTAAACTTGTTGGACAGCCTCGCTTTTATTGTATTTTATCCCGAATCTATTTATTGTCTTTTATTATAACATCCGCATTTACATCAAATACATCTGCTATAACATGATCCATCATTTTCTTAAATATATTTTTAGAGCCGTATGTGATTGCCCATTTTGTACGATCAAGGTTGATTGTTTTGGTTTCAATTTTTAAAGTATCACCGGATGAAAATATCTTAGCTTTAAATGAAATTTCATTCTTTATGTCTTTTATTGTAAGCAGACCGGTAACACCATAAAAACCTTCGTCGTCGGGTGTATGGTCAGTCTTTTCAATTACAAATTTAGCGTCAGGAAATTGCTCGATATTAAAGAAATCGGTAGATTTCAGATGTTGCTCAAGCTCAGCTTTTAATATGCCTTTCTGATCAGTGTCGTTTATCGTAGTCATGTCTATTGAAAACTTTCCGCCTACCGGCAGATTATCATCAAAAGTGACCTCTCCGTTTTTAAATTTCAGAGTGCCGATGTGTACTCCTCCTTTTTTATACGCTTTCCAGTTTATTACAGAATCTGATATATCAATCGGTAGTGTTTTCATAATTGTAATAATGTTATTCTGATTTTAATTATATATCTTATTTTATAAACTATTTATGCATACAATAGTTCAGTAAGATTTAAAATCATTTTGATAAATTTCAAACATTATTTGTGGGTTATTGTAATATAACTATTCTGAGACTTTAAGCCGGTATGTAAAATGTGCTAATAAAATGCAGTGTTTGTACAGTCTGAACATTGATGTAAATTATATGTTCACATATAAATCATTGATTTGTATGTGGATATGAAGAACTTGCTTAAAAAGTCATTTAGTAATATAAGGTTTGCATTTTTAGCTATCAAGGTAATCGGTATCTATATAACATTTGTGTTAGGTGGGATTTTGACTCAAAAGATAGAAGGGGGTATGTCTTATATGGGTGCAATGCTGGCGTCTATATCACTTATAGTAGTGCTTGAGGAAGATATCGATACAACAATAAAAAAAGGATGGTTAAGAGTACTTGGTTCATTTATAGGTGCTTTTGTTGCCTATGTTTATCTTTCGTTTTTTCCTTTTTCCATACACGGGATGATAATTTGTATTTGTTTGCTAATGATTATATGTATGGCTCTTTATATACCTGACAATGGCAGGATTGCAACAGTTATGTTGATTTGGGTATTAATCAGGTCTCTTTCCACAGATTTGTCTCCGTTTATGAATGGGCTTATGAGATTAGATCGGAAGAGCACACGTCTGAACTCCAGTCACCGCTCATTATCTC
>CAMTOT010000265.1 GCA_947074165.1 uncultured Bacteroidales bacterium | reverse complement strand
GCTGTACCGTCAGTCGTATATACCAATCCCGAAGTAGCGTCGGTGGGGTATAGCGAACAATATTTAAAAGATAATAATATAGATTATACCGTAAAAAAACTGCCTATGACTTATGCCGGGCGTTTTGTTGTTGAGAATGAAACACAAACCGGCATTTGTAAAGTACTGATTTCTAAAGATGATAAAATACTGGGTGTCCATATTGCCGGCAATCCTGCCAGTGAACTGATAATTGCTCCTACTATGGCTATTACTCACTCTATACCTGCAGGTGAATGGATTAAGACAGTGTTCCCTCATCCTACGGTTGGTGAGATACTGAAAGAATGTTTGTAATTACTTATTTTTGAGTATCTTTGCACCTCAAAACCTGTAAGTAAACAAATACAATAATATAAAATGGCATTACAATGTGGTATTGTCGGCTTGCCTAATGTTGGTAAATCGACATTGTTTAACTGTTTATCAAATGCAAAGGCTCAATCGGCTAACTTCCCGTTCTGTACTATCGAACCAAACGTTGGTGTAATTACCGTACCTGATGACAGATTAAATAAACTTGCTGAGTTGGTAAATCCTCAGCGCATAGTACCTACTACGGTTGAGATCGTAGATATAGCAGGTCTTGTGAAAGGCGCAAGTAAAGGTGAAGGTCTTGGTAATAAATTCCTTGCAAATATTCGTGAGACAGATGCTATACTCCATGTTCTTCGTTGTTTTGACGATGAGAATATTACTCACGTTGACGGTAGCGTAGATCCTGTCAGAGATAAAGAGATTATAGATTTTGAACTTCAACTTAAAGACCTTGAGACTATTGAAGGTCGTATATCAAGAGTTCAGAAACAGGCTCAGACCGGAGGTGATAAAACGGCGAAACTACAATATGAAGTTTTAAAGAAATATCAGGAAGCTCTTCTTCAGGGTAAATCGGCGCGTACAGTTACCTTTGATACAAAAGATGAGCAAAAAGTAGCGCACGAACTATATCTTCTTACATCAAAACCAGTAATGTATGTGTGTAATGTTGACGAAGCAAGCGCTGTATCTGGCAATAAATATGTAGAAATGGTACGTGAAGCTGTTAAAGATGAGGATGCTCAGATCCTTGTAGTCGCAGCTAAAATTGAGTCTGAAATCGCAGAATTCGAGACTTATGAAGAGCGTCAGATGTTCCTTGGTGAGATTGGTCTTGAAGAGTCGGGTGTTGCTCGCCTTATTCGTGCAGCTTATGCGCTTCTTAACCTTGAAACATACTTCACTGTAGGTGTTCAGGAGGTTCGCGCATGGACTTTCCTTAAAGGTAGTAAAGCTCCTCAGTGTGCTGCGGTAATTCATACAGACTTTGAGAAAGGCTTCATACGCGCAGAGGTTATTAAATATAACGATTTCATTAATCTTGGCTCTGAAGCTGCTTGTAAAGAGGCTGGTAAGATGAGTGTGGAGGGTAAAGAGTATGTTGCCAGCGATGGTGATATCATGCACTTCAGATTTAATGTATAATATCGGGTATTCCGGTTATTAAATATAAAAAAATGCGGATAAGGATTTAGTTCCCTATCCGCATTTTTTACATGATAAGAGTATCAGTTTAAGTATTACTTATTATTTCTGATAATCTCTTTGTCGATAATTTCTCGTTCTGTTTTCTCATACTCTTTTAGTATCAATCCAATTTTGAGAGCACTGATGATTATTGTGCCAAACATGCCAATAATCTGCATTGCCACGATGCCGGATATTAATCCTGCCGACAGAATAATTATAAAGGCAATGATAATAAAAGTTAACCATTTCATAGCATTATATCAGATTTTTAATGTGCTTCAAGCCAGTTGTCGCCGAAACCGCAATCTGCGATCAGAGGTACTCTCATTTTATAGGCTCCCTCCATCTCTTCGAGAACTATACGACGAACTTTATCCTTCTCATTTATAATAACGGAGAAGTTTAGCTCATCGTGTACTTGAAGTATCATTTTTGATCTAATATTTTCAATTTTAAACCTTTTGATAATATTTATCATCGCAATCTTTATAATATCCGCCGCGCTGCCCTGTATAGGAGCATTTATAGCATTTCTTTCAGCATAGCCTCTTACAACAGAATTCTTTGAATTAATATCCGCGAGTACTCTTTTGCGTCCGAATAAAGTTTCAACGTATCCATTCTCTCTTGCTACCTCTATGCTCTTATCCATATATTCTCTGATGTGAGGATAAGTTTCAAAATATCCGTCTATAAGCGTCTTAGCTTCGGCTCTCGGAATGTTAAGTCTTGAAGCCAGACCGAAGGTCGATATGCCGTATATAATACCGAAATTGGCCGTTTTAGCTTTACGTCTCATATCTGAAGTTACCTCCTCTATAGGTACTTTGTATATCTTAGCGGCAGTAGCGGCATGTATATCATTGCCCGATAGGAATGCTTCAATCATATTCTCATCCCCGCTAAGTTCAGCCATAATACGCAATTCAATCTGAGAGTAGTCAGCCGAAAAGAAAGTGCATCCCTCATCAGGAATAAATGCGCGTCTCAACTCTTTGCCTACATCATCACGTATAGGTATGTTCTGTAGATTCGGATTGCTTGAGCTAAGTCGTCCTGTAGAAGTTACAGCCTGATTGAAAGATGTATGTATCTTACCAGTTGAAGGTTCTATTAACTCCGGCAGAGCATCAACGTAAGTGCTGAGCAATTTTTTAAGTCCTCGATATTCCAGGATAGCCTCAATAACAGGGTGCTTGTCTTTGATTTTCTCAAGCACCTCTTCAGTAGTAGAGTATTGTCCTGTCTTTGTTTTTTTTGCTTTCGGATCAAGTTTGAGTTCATCAAATAATATCTCTCCGACAATCTTAGGCGAGCCCACATTAAATACTTTACCAATCATATCGTGTATCTGACTCTCCACTTCTTTTATTTTGGCAGTCAGAATAACTGATGTCTGTTTAAGCGCGTCTTTATCGATTCGCACACCGGTAAGTTCCATATCGGCAAGAACTCTTACAAGAGGCATCTCTATCTCGTAGAATAGTTTCTCCATCCCTTCACTGCGTATATCCTTTTCAAATATATTCTTCAGCTTAAGGGTAACATCCGCATCCTCGCATGCGTATTCACATACTATGTCAACATCAATATCTCTCATAGACTTTTGCTTCTTACCGCTACCTATGAGCTCCTCTATATGTATTGTGTTATATTTAAGATAAGCCTCTGCCAGTCTGTCCATATTATGTGGCTGCTCCGGTTTTAGCAGATAGTGAGCAATCATGGTATCAAACCATTTACCCTTTAAGTCACTACCATATCTTCTTAGCATAATATAATCGTATTTCAGATTTTGTCCGATCTTAAGAATATTTTCATTTTCAAAAACCGGTCTGAACTCTCTTATGATTTTTTCCGCTTCTTCTCTGTTTTCAGGAATCGGCACGTAAAATGCTTCATTTTCATCCATTGCAAATGACATTCCGACCAGTTCTGCCTTAATTGGGTCAACAGAAGTAGTTTCTGTGTCGAAGCTCCACAGATTGCGCCAGTTAAGCTTATCTATTAAATCAGCTCTTTTGTCCTCATTATCAATCAGATGATATGTGTGTACGGTGTCTTTTAAGCTCTTTAGAATCGAATATTTTTCTTCTTCCTTACTATCAGGCGTGATTATCTCATTCTCGTGCTCTGAATTTTCAATCTCAGAGAATAAATTTGCCTGAGTCATTGGTGATGAAGTAGGGGAGGATGATTTTTGTGTAGTGGCAGACTGCTTGCCGAATATTCTATCGGCAAGAGCGCGAAATTCCAACTCTTCAAAAATTCGTCTAAGTTCTGTTTCGTTTCTTTCTTCACGTATTAATTTACTCTCATCAAAATCTACCGGTACATCTATTTTTATAGTTGCAAGAAATTTAGAGTCTATAATCTGTTGAACGTTTCCTTCAACACGCTCCTTCAGCTTACCTTTTAACTTGTCGGTATTTTCAAGAAGATTTTCAACTGATCCAAATTCAAGAATAAGTTTTTGAGCTGTTTTTTCTCCGACACCCGGACAACCCGGTATATTGTCGGCCGTGTCGCCCATTAGCCCTAGCATATCGATGACCTGAGAAACTTTTTCTACACCAAACTTCTCTTTTACCTCTTTTATGCCTAAAATATCAAATCCTGCCGACATAGTTTTGGGTCTGTACATAAATGTATGTTCATCTACGAGCTGACCATAATCCTTGTCGGGAGTCATCATATATGTTGTATATCCGGCTTCCTCGGCTTTTTTAGCCAGAGTGCCAATCACATCATCCGCCTCATATCCACTTACCTCAATAATCGGAATATTATATGCTTTTATTATCTCCTTTATAAAAGGTACGGAGCGTGATATATCTTCAGGTGTTTTCTCTCGCTGTGCTTTATATTGTTCAAACATTTCATGTCTGAATGTAGGTCCGGCAGGGTCAAAACAAACTGCTATATGCGTCGGTTTTTCTTTCTTTAATACATCTTCAAGTGTATTTACAAATCCGAATATCGCAGAAGTATTCTCTCCGCGTGAATTTATGCGAGGTGCTCTGATGAAAGCGTAATACGCGCGATATATCAAAGCGTAGGCATCAAGCAGAAATAATTTTTTTAGATCGGAAGAGCACACGTCTGAACTCCAGTCACCGCTCATTATC
>CAMTOT010000264.1 GCA_947074165.1 uncultured Bacteroidales bacterium | reverse complement strand
GATGCGTCAAGGATGGAGTCATATTAATGATAATACATAGAAGGTTTTATCAGGCAATGACGATTCTTTCTATGTAAAAAATTATAAAGCAGTAATGCTAACAAAAAAAGGTAACGGAGCAATCCGTTACCTTTTTTTTATCTTTAATCCAATTGAGTTAATTCCTTCTATATCATTAACAGTCATACCCGGTCGTGCGGTCATCATAAAACCTCCTGTTTTCTTAAATGTGACATACTCTTTCACCGGCCTTTCAATCTGTACAAGTGATCCCCAGCTATCGCCGTACCACCGTCCTGTATCATCAGCCAAATCTATAGATATCATCCTTGTATAAGTACTGTCAGGAGTTGTTATGTCAACCTCAAAAGCAAGATTCTTATATTTATAACTCATCTCATGTCTTATATCCATGTAGAAGTCATATATACTCATTGAGTCTAGCTTCTCATATTCCCATGTGAGAGTATTAAACCTTGCCCAGCCTTTGCCCATATCATGAGATACATGATAAATATCCCCCGGAGCTGTGCAGCTCATAGAGGATACTATCAAAATACCGTATAGTAAACTATTACTGATTCTTTTCTTTATTTTCATTCGGATTTCCATCCTTTTGACGATTCTTATCAAACTGTCTGTGAGGTTTGAATTTGCGTTTGTGTTCACCACCGTTAGCCTGTGGCTGATCCGCGTTGCGCTCCTGACGACGTCCTTCATTATTCCGGGCTTCATTATTGCGCCCTTCATTATTTCGAGTCTCATTGTTTGCACGCTGCTCATTATTACGTGGCGGACGGTTGTCGCTCCTTCTTTCCTGTCTCGGCTGATTATTTCCGTTGCGATTTTGATTTCCGTTGTTTCTGTCCTGACGTTGTTTATTATTATTACGTCTTTCCTTCTGATCGTTATTATTCTGATTATTATCATTAGGCTGACCATTTTCAACCTGCTGATTATTATCATTATCTCTGTTACGATCTCTACGGTTATCTCTGTCGCGACGTTTGTTATTGCCCTGACCGCCTTTCTTGCTCTTATCAAAGCGTGTAAGGCTGTCCTGCCCAACTACGTCAAGATAATCCTTTTTAGGAGCATCCGGTTTGTTTTCACCCTCAAGAGAATCAACTCTCACGCCGCGTTTATTCAGCGCAATAATTTCAAATACTCTCGAAGCAGGTATAGTCACAAGATTAGCTGCAAAGTCTCTACTTGTAGAGTAGGTCATCATGCGCTTATGAATATCCGTTTTAAAGTGATAAAACTCACCGTCTTTAGTCACAAGAACAGCTTCTTTAGCCGGCAATTGCTTTTGAGCCTCAACATAACTGTCTACTTCATAGTTAAGACAGCATTTTAGTTTAGCGCACTGACCTGCAAGTTTCTGCGGATTAAGTGAAATATCCTGAAATCTTGCAGCCGAAGTAGCTACACTTATAAAGCTTGTCATCCATCCTGAGCAGCATAGTTCGCGGCCGCAAGGACCGATTCCGCCTATGCGCCCCGCTTCCTGACGCGCCCCAATCTGTTTCATCTCAATACGTACGCGAAACGCTTCTGCCAACACTTTAATCAACTGACGGAAGTCAACGCGGTCGTCTGCTATATAATAAAATATAGCCTTATTGCCATCCCCCTGATACTCCACATCGCCGATCTTCATATTCAGATTCAGCTCATCCGCAATCTGACGAGCGCGGAGCATTGTAGTGTGTTCGCGGGCTTTTGCCTCTTCAAACTTTTCGATATCTGCCGGTTTAGCCTTGCGGTAAACTCTGCGGATATCCGGGTTATCAAGGCGGATATTATTCTTCTTCATCTGAAGGGTCACAAGTTTTCCCGTCAGAGTTACTTCTCCAATATCATGTCCCGGACTTGATTCAACGGCTACGATATCACCTTTGAAGAGTTCGAGTTTATTGGAATTCTTGAAATATCCTTTTCTCGTATTTTTAAACTGCACTTCGATAAATTCCGCACCGATATACGATTCGGGCATATCCGTAAGCCAGTCATATACATTTAGTTTCTTATCGCTCCGGCATTTGCACCTCGGACATGAACCGTGCTTGTCGCATCCGCCTTCGCTTTTTTTATCTGTAGATTCCATTCTGAAGCACGTTATTTAGCGTAGCTTACAGCGCGTGTCTCACGGATAACAGTAATTTTTACCTGTCCCGGATAAGTCATCTCATCCTGAATTTTCTTAGCTATTTCGCCAGACAGTTTCTCTGTATCCTGATCGTCAATCTTGTCTGCACCGACAATTACGCGCAATTCGCGACCCGCTTGTATAGCATAAGTTTTTAATACACCCGGATAAGAAAGAGCAAGCTGCTCAAGGTCATTCAGACGTTTGATATATGCTTCTACAATCTCACGGCGTGCTCCCGGTCTTGCTCCTGATATAGCATCGCAAACCTGTACAAGAGGCGCGATAAGAGACGTCATCTCTACTTCATCATGGTGAGCACCGATAGCATTGCAAATATCCGGTTTCTCTTTATATTTTTCAGCAAGCTTCATACCAAGGATTGCGTGTGGCAATTCCGGCTCATCATCAGGCACTTTACCTATATCATGTAACAGACCTGCGCGTTTAGCTTTTTTAGGATTCAATCCAAGCTCAGATGCCATTACAGCACAAAGGTTGGCTGTTTCTCTGGCGTGCTGAAGAAGGTTCTGGCCATAAGACGAACGGTATTTCATTTTACCGATCATACGGATAAGCTCAGGATGAAGACCATGTACACCAAGGTCGATAGCCGTACGTTTACCTGTCTCAATAATCTCTTCCTCAATCTGTTTGCGAACCTTAGTCACAACCTCCTCGATACGAGCCGGGTGTATACGTCCGTCCGTTACCAACTGGTGAAGAGCAAGGCGCGCTATCTCGCGACGAACAGGGTCGAAAGCAGAAAGTACAATTGCTTCAGGAGTATCATCTACGATAATCTCAACACCTGTAGCAGATTCCAACGCTCTGATATTACGTCCTTCACGTCCGATAATACGACCTTTGATCTCGTCCGATTCAATATGAAATACTGTTACGGCATTTTCAATAGCCGTTTCAGTCGCAACTCTTTGTATAGTTTTAATTACAATACCTTTAGCTTCTTTATTGGCAGTCATCTTCGCTTCTTCCATTATATCATTGATATAAGCTGAAGCCTCAGTTTTAGCCTCTTCTTTAAGCGATTCTACAAGTTTTTCTTTTGCTTCATCAGCCGAAAGTCCTGCTATCTGCTCAAGACGGTTGATTCCCTCCTTATGAAGTTTATCCAGATCTTGTTTCTTCGTTTCAATGTGATCAAACTGTTTCTCAAGATTCTCTTTTATAGCCTCAGTTTCCTGACGTTTGCGGGTTATCTCATCCTGCTTCTGGTTAAGCTGCATCTCTCTTTGTTTAAGCTTAGCTTCTGCCGATTGCAGTTTAGAGTTTCTCGCACTTGCCAGTTTTTCAACTTCGGCCTTCATTTGGATACCTTTCTCCTTGACTTCGAAAAGCTTCTCCTTCTTAATCACTTCAGCCTCTTTTTTAGCCTCCATGATTATAGCATCGTGACGTTGTCTAAGCAGCACACGGTTGATAAAGAAGACAGCTAAACCGCCCAATATCAGTCCCCCTATAGCTACTAATAATATTGTTGTCATTCTGTTCTTAAATTAAAATATGTATATAATAGAAAGCACCACCAAATCCCCTGTAAAAAGGAGTTTTAGTAGTGCTAAAATATCTTCAAGCCGATAAACTTATTTGTTTCTCAAATACTCTTCAACTTCACGAGTCAAATCTTCTATTTTACCGTTTAAAATATCCACATCTTTACTATCACTGAGAGTATGGAATTTCACGGCAAACTGAAAAGCTACGAAAGAAAGGAAATGGGCGTCACTCAATTTTTCATTGCCCGCATATCTGTCTTTGTACTGTGCAAAAATCAGATTAACCTCCTTGGCAGCTCTGCGATATATCTCCTCATCAGAACGGTTTATTCTGATTTTATGTGAGACGTTCGCTATTGTAATTGTAATCTCAAATTTATCATCCATTGCATCTATTCGTTAAGTGATGCGATGCATTTGTCGATTTCTCGCACTAACTTCTTGAATCTGTTTTTCATCTCAGTTGTATCCGTCCCATCTGTAGAAGTTAGTCCGCGCACTGTTTTCAGATTCAAATATTTGTTCCGGTAGTTATCTCTGTCGTTGGTTAATACAGAGATATCATCCTCCATTCTCCTGACTTTATCCATTAAATCATTATTATCCTTTGCGAGTGTATCGCAAAGAAACATTAGTTGCCTTACTCTGGCCTCTAAAGTTGCTAATGATTTATTAGAATCCTTTGTCATTTATATTTTAAACTCTATACAAAAGTAGAAATAAACGGCGGATATAAAAATTTCTCATAGATAAATTTGGGGTGTTTGTGTGCAAAAACAGCCCTTTAAATGAAGTTTTATATGTTTTACGGCTTAATTAGATGAAATTCGGACTTTATCGCATTTATTAAAAATAAGTAAATATTATTGAATAAACATTCTGTTTTTTCTTCTTCATGCATTTATACCTCATGAATCATTAGTAAAAATATCCTAACCATACCTTTATATGCAACGGCGGTTGCACATATCGGCATCCCGTGATTCCTATATACTATTGGTTGGGAG
>CAMTOT010000263.1 GCA_947074165.1 uncultured Bacteroidales bacterium | reverse complement strand
GAGATAATGAGCGGTGACTGGAGTTCAGACGTGTGCTCTTCCGATCTACCTTATCTATAATTTTATTTATAAAGTCAAGTATTATTTTTGAATCCCCATAGCCATACATTATATTAATGACATTGACACAGAAATCCGCATCAATTTCATTTAAACTGATGTAAGAATAGATTATTTCTTTTGCTTCGTCCTCTTTTGTCTCAGCAAAAAGAAGTTCAATCTCAATAAGAGTATATTCGATAGAGTCAATATCTTTAATTGTCTTAATCAAAGATCTTGCTTCTTGTAAGAAGTCGAGAGAGATAAGATATCTGACTTTTAGAATAGAGAGATATTCGTTATGACAATGTAGACTCAAGCCGAAATTTATTACATTAAGTGCTTCAGAATAGTTCTCTGTCCGCTCAAAATGAAATGCAATCAGCTCGATTTCATCAGTGTCAAAGTAATACCTTCTACTCTGATTAATCATCTCCTCATATCTCTTGATAAGAGACTCATCAATTGGGTTTTGCACCATTATTTTTTTGAATTTACTCAGTGTTGCAAGAAAAAGGGGAGTTAATTCTCCCCTTTAAATATTTATTAATTCGGATTATTTTGAGTCTTTCAAAGAAACTGTTCTGTTGAATACAATCTTGTCCTCTGTAGAGTCTTTATCAACACAGAAATATCCGATTCTCTGGAACTGATATTTATCACCAGGTTTAGCGTTCTCTTTAAGATACGGTTCAACGAAAGCTTTGTTTATAACAACTTCCGACTCTGGATTTAGTAATGTTCTGAAATCAGCATCCTGTTCCGCAGAAGGGTCTTCAACAGTAAATAATCTATTATAAAGTCTTACTTCCGCAGGATAACTGTGTTTTACAGAAACCCAGTGAAGAGTACCTTTTACCTTTTTATTGCAATTAGGCATTCCTGTTTTTGATTCAGGATCATATTCGCAGTATATCTCCTCAATATTTCCATTTTCATCTTTTTTCAGACCAGTACATTTTACAATGTACGCGCCTTTAAGACGAACTTCTTTATCGACAGTCATACGGAAAAACTTTTTCGAAGCTTCTTCCATGAAATCTTCTCTCTCAATGTAAATTTCACGCGAGAATGGAATGTCATGTTTACCTTCTTCCGGATTTTCAGGGTTGTTATCTATAGAGAATGTCTCAACCAAATCTTCAGGGTAGTTAGTGATAACTACTTTGATAGGATCGATTACTGCAGATACCCTTGTCGCTTTCTTGTTTAAATCTTCACGTATACTGTGTTCCAAAAGAGACACATCTATCATACCATCATATTTGGTATAACCAATTCTGTTGATGAAATTACGGATAGACTCTGGCGTATACCCTCTTCTTCTTAATCCGCAAATTGTAGGCATACGAGGGTCATCCCAGTCTCTTACAAGCCCCTCTTTAACCAATTGAAGCAACTTACGCTTACTCATCATTGTATAAGTAAGGTTCAATCTGTTGAATTCAATCTGTCGCGGTTTATAATCTCCGCCCTCAATTTCCATGAGTTTAGTGGCAAAATAATCATAAAGTGGGCGATGCACCTCAAACTCAAGAGTACATATTGAGTGAGTTATGCCTTCAAAATAATCACTTTGTCCGTGTGCGTAATCATACATCGGATACGCATTCCAGGCATTACCCGTTCTATGGTGCGGATGTTTTATTATGCGATACATGATAGGGTCGCGGAAGTGCATATTCGGAGATGTCATATCTATTTTTGCACGTAATACCATAGCCCCTTCCTCAATCTCGCCTGTATTCATTTTTCTGAACAGTTCAAGACTTTCTTCTGTAGGTCTGTCTCTGTAAGGGCTGTTTATTCCAGCCTGAGTAGGAGTGCCTTTTTGCTGAGCAATTATTTCTGCCGACTGCTCATCAACATAAGCAAGATCACGGCGAATCATCTCTTCTGCCAGATCCCATAATTTCTGGAAATAATCAGACGCATAAAATAGTCTGTCCTCCCAGTCAAATCCAAGCCAATGGATATCTTCCATTATAGCATCTACATACTCTGTGTCTTCTTTAACCGGGTTTGTATCATCAAAACGAAGATTGCATTTACCACCATAGCTTTGTGCTGCTCCAAAATCCATGCATATTGCTTTTGCATGACCAATATGAAGGTATCCATTTGGTTCAGGTGGGAAGCGGGTATGGACTCTTCCTCCGTTTTTACCCTCTCTGATATCATTCTCTATAGCCTGTTCTATAAAATTCAGACTTTTTTTCTCAGCTTCTTCGTTTTTTTCTACTGTTGTCATAATACTTATGATATTGTAAAATTTATCTTCTCGGTTTTTTGTGACTATTAATTAGCTGTAATTGCCAAAACCTTAATTTTTAGTTAAGGAAAATAGACCACAAATCTACAAAAAATATAATAATATATTTCTATTAAGATGTATCTCTGTTTGATATATGAATAAAAAAAAGCGGATAAAGTAATTATTTTTCTTAAATAACTGCTTTATCCACTCTGTAGAAATTATTTTTTATCTAAAATTGTCAAAATTACAGCTTTTATTCTACTGTAACTGATTTTGCTAGATTACGTGGTTGATCTACATCCTTACCTTTACATACTGCTATATGATATGAAAGAAGCTGTAGAGGTATAGTCGATAATACCGGATCAAGACACTCCAATGTAGATGGTATCTCAAAACAATAGTCTGCAAGTGCTTTTACTGTTTCATCTCCTTCAGATACTATTGCAATAATTTTACCATGTCTGGATTTTATTTCCTGTATGTTACTTATCAATTTTTCATACATACCATTATGAGTCGCGATAACTACAATCGGCATCTCCTGGTCAATAAGTGCAATCGGGCCGTGTTTCATCTCAGCAGCAGGATAACCTTCTGCATGTATATAAGAGATCTCTTTTAGCTTTAATGCTCCTTCCAATGCTACCGGATAACTATAGCCGCGTCCAAGATAAATAAAGTTCTTGGCATAAGTAAAAATCTTGGCAATGTCTGCTATTTGATCATTTAGCTCAAGTATTTTCTGTATTTTATCAGGGATAGTATCAAGTTCCGAAATCAGGGATGTGAGATCTTCTTGTGTTATGCTATGTTTAGCCTTAGCCAATGTCATTGCAAGCATAGTAAGAACCGTTACCTGACCAGTAAATGCTTTTGTCGAAGCTACTCCAATCTCCGGCCCAACGTGTATGTAAGACCCGGAGTCAGTAATTCTTGGAATGGATGACCCTACCGCATTGCAAATGCCATATATAAATGCCCCTGCTTCTTTAGCAAGCATAAGTGCCGCCAGAGTATCAGCTGTTTCTCCTGACTGAGAAAGAGCAATTACAATATCATCTTTGTAAATTATAGGGTTTCTATATCTAAATTCTGATGCATATTCAACTTCTACAGGTACTCTGCATAGGTTTTCAATAAGATGTTCGCCTATGAGAGCCGCGTGCCAACTTGTTCCACATGCTATTATAATAATACGTCTGGCATTCTTGAATTTTTCTATATTGTCAAGTACACCTGAAAGTACGATATTCTTATGATTTTTTGAAACACGTCCGCGCATACAGTTGCGCAACGTTTTTGGCTGCTCAAAGATCTCTTTAAGCATAAAATGAGGATAACCCCCTTTTTCTATTTCATCAAGAGAAAGCGCAAGTTCGCTTATTTCTGCTCTAACCTCAGTATTGTTTAAGCTTACTACTCTTACACCATCTTTTTTAGATATGATGGCCACTTCTTCATCTTCAAGATAAATAACCTTATTTGTATACTCAATAATCGGAGACGCATCAGATCCGACAAAGAATTCCCCTTCGCCAACACCTACAACCAGAGGACTGCTTTTTCTTGCCGCTACAATTGTGTCCGGATTACCCTTTTCAATGACAGCTATGGCATACGCTCCAACTACTTTCTTAAGAGCCTGTTGCACTGCTTCAGCAAGAGTTAGATTATGTCCCTTTTGAAGAAATTCAATTAACTGGACTAATACCTCGGTATCTGTACAGCTTTTAAATGTTATTCCTTCTTTTATAAGTTTTGCTTTTATAGTAGCATAGTTCTCTATTATACCATTGTGTATTAGAGCAATATTTCCTGATTCTGAAGTATGAGGATGTGCATTCACCTGATTCGGTTCGCCATGAGTAGCCCAACGTGTATGAGCAATACCGATATTACCGTTAATATCGTGTTTAGAAGCCTCAAGTTCAAGATCAGCAACTTTTCCTTTTGCTTTATATATATTTAAATCAGATTCCTGGTCAAGAAGTGCCACCCCGGCACTATCATATCCACGATATTCTAATCTTTTCAATCCTTTTATAAGTATAGGATAGGCTTCACGGAAGCCAACATATCCAACAATTCCACACATATACTATTATTTATTTACAGAATGACAAAGATAGGACTTTGTTTTCTGTATTAAGTATAATTTTGAAAAAATTAAATATCCGGTATTTTTCAGACAGATGATTTTAATTTTTTTAGCTGCTCAATCTTTTTCTTGTAAAGTTCTTCCATGTTGATATCTCTGAACATATACTTACCTAAAGGATAGTGTGCAGTTAACGACCCTATAAAACCTCTTATGTAGTCTATACATTTGCCAGTAGATCGGAAGAGCACACGTCTGAACTCCAGTCACCGCTCATTATCTCG
>CAMTOT010000262.1 GCA_947074165.1 uncultured Bacteroidales bacterium | reverse complement strand
CACCAGGACGTACACTCTTTCCCTACACGACGCTCTTCCGATCTAAATCAACAATCCTGGATGCTATATGCCTGGCACTGTTTAATCAGACTCCGCGCTCGGTAAATGCTGATGGGAAGATTCAAATAGAAGATACTAACAGTAATCTTGTAAAACAGGATGACTGCAGAAATATATTAAGAAGAGGGACAGGTGAAGGTTATGCAGAAGTTGAATTTGTAGCTTTAGACGGAAACCGTTACAAATCAACATGGATAGTAAGACGAAGCAATAACAAAGCTACCGGAACCTTGCAGGATGAAACTGTCAGATTATTTAATATCACGACAGGTGAAGAGTATCCAGAGAAAAAGAAAAATACTTTAATAAGAATAACAGAGCTCATAGGACTTAATTTCTATCAGTTTACACGTACGGTTCTGCTTGCTCAGGGAGATTTTGCGGCATTTCTAAAAGCTAATCAGAAGGACAAGGCGGAACTGCTGGAAAAATTGACAGGAACGGATATATATTCAAAAATATCTCAAAATATTTTCACACGCACTAAAGATGCGGAGGGTGAGTATAATAATATTTTTGAGAAGATTAAAGGTATAGAGATTCTATCAGAAGATACTATCTCCGCTTTAAATGAAGAAAGAACAATAAAGAATAATCAAAAAGAAGAAACTGAAGTTTCATTGCGTTCGCTTGAAAAGAATGTAGAGTGGATAAGACGTGATACGGAACTTAAAAAAGGTATCCTGGAAGCAACCGAACTTGTAGAAGTTTCAAAAAATAAGATAGAAACGGCAAAACCACGTTATGATTTTATCGCTCTTTATGATAAAATGCAAAATATACGTGAGGTCTTCTTTACTAAGGATAAAGATGAGAGAACCCTTAACAGGGATTTGGAAAGTCTTGCTCAAAAAGAGACTTTGCTTGAGAATGCAAACAAAGAGTTGGATAACCTGAAAGTATGTATAGAAGAAATTATTGTAAAGCGAAATAACACGCGAAAATTTCAGGAATCATTAAAAGAGGAGATAGACAAAGCACGTGAACTTGACATAAATATTGCAAATGAGCAAAAAAACCGCAATACACTGCTTTCAGATATAAACAGCCAGATATCTCAAAAAGACTCTTTAAGCAAAGAGATTGAAAATAAAGAGAATATATTGTCTGATTTTAATATTCAGATTAAGGCTTATGAGAAATGGTTTGAGGAGAAGATGTATCTTTCTGAGATTGTTCCTAAAATAGATTTGATTATTAGTTATCTTGAAGAGGCTCATAAAACCAAGGAACAGATCCTTGTAAAAAGTGAGGAGAAAACTGCAATCACAAACTTACAAAAGTCTAATAACGAAACCCTTAATAAGCTTAACCAGATAGCGGAAGAACTTAATCAGACTCTTTCTTCTGAGATTATTGTTTTGCGTAAAAAACTAAAAGACGGAGAACCATGTCCTGTTTGTGGAAGCAAAGAGCATTTCCTCACATCACTGGCACAAGACAAGCATATACAAGAGGCAGAACTGAGCAAACAAAAGGATAATACCAAAAAGCAAATTGAGCATTACACTAAGCTGATAGAGCAACAAAACAGAGATATCGCGGCTATAGATTCTCTTATAAACACTCATAAAAAGACTTATGAGGAGTCTGTATCAAGAGCAGATATTTATTTGAAAGTAATCCCAAACTGGAAAGCGCTGTTTGAAGAAAACAGGCTTATAAGCAGTCTTAAACAGCTTATAAAGTTATGGAATGAGAAAACGCTGAGCAGAGAGAAAGCAATTAATGATCAGAGTATTCTTGTTCCTCAGATAAATCTTCAGAAAGAAAACCTACAGAAGAGCATTATACAAATTGCCAACTTGCAGAAAAGCTATGACAGCATAAACGCTTTAATTGAAAAACTTACATCATTACGCAAGAATATGCTTGGAGGCAGAACCGTAGATGAAACGGAAAGAAAAATTAAAGACGAGATTGCAATTGCGGAAAAGCAATATACTGATGCTACAAACAATCTGAACAGGTCTACGGAATACTGTTCTAAAATAAAAGGAGAAACTGAAAATATCAGAAAAAACAATATTGAATTAAGAGATTCGATAGAAAAAAATGACACTATTATAAAACAGTGGTGCAAAGAGAATAGTCTTGATGAAAAACAGGTAGCAGGGATCATAACCAGAAACATTGAAGAGATAAGATGTGAAAAAGAGATTCTTTCAGGATTTAAAGACTCTCTGATTAAAAACATGGCGACTCTTGATGAAAGAAAAGATATTTACAGTAAACATCAGGAACTTGAGTATAAGTGTGACAGTAACTTACTGGAGGAACTAAACGCAACTATATCTGAGCAGAGAGAAATTGTAAGAATTAATGCGGAAAGAGTATCAAGAATTAATTTCGAACTGGAGACCAATAAGCTTAATATAGAAAAAACGGCTAAATACAATAAAGAACTTGAAAAGAAAAAAGAAGTATATCTTAACTGGGAACGTCTGAATAAGATGTTTGGATCAAAAGACGGGGTTAAGTTTAAAACGATAGCTCAGGGATATACACTCGACGCGCTACTCAACTATGCGAATATACATCTTAAAGAATTATCTGACAGATATATTCTTCAGAAAGTACCAAATAGCCTTGGCGTGCAGGTAGTAGATAAAGATATGATGAATGAAATAAGATCTGTACATTCACTTTCCGGAGGGGAGTCTTTTCTTCTTTCTCTCTCTCTTGCATTGGGTCTTTCTTCACTATCATCCAACAGGATGAATGTAGAATCACTGTTTATAGATGAAGGGTTCGGTTCGCTTGATATTGATACTTTGCGTGTAGCTATGGATTCGTTGGGCAGATTACAAAATCAGGGTAAAAAGATTGGTGTAATATCCCATGTATCAGAGATGTCTGACCAGATACGAACTCAGATTAAGGTGATGAAAGCTCATAACGGAAAAAGCAGAATAGAAATAATCGGATAAATATATCGCAGACTGTTTTACAACTAATAGAAAGCATTATTCGTTAGTTATATATTGTTTAATTTTTCAAATTTATTACATTTGAAAAAAACATAAATATGGATGGTAAATACGTTATAACAATAGGTAGAGAGTTTGGCAGCGGCGGAAGACAAATTGGTCACAGGCTTGCCGAACTACTCAATATAGCATATTACGATAAAGAGCTGATAGAAGAAGCTTCTCGCAGAAGCGGAGTCAGTCGTGATTTTATTGAAAGAGCTGATGAAAAAGCGCCAAGTTTGCTTGATTATGCATTATTAAGCGGATTTGGCAGTGAAAATATATTAAGCAGCGGTAATTTTTATGTGCTGCAAACAAACGTCATTTTAAGCGTGGCAGGAGAACGGTCATGTGTTATTGTGGGAAGAAGCGCTGATTATATCTTACGCAATCATCCTAACTGCATAAATTTGTTTATTCATGCCCCAAAGGATTTTCGTCGTTCTCAAATTACGCAAAGGCTTAAAATAACAAAAGAGGAAGCGGAAGAAATGATGGAGAAAAATGATAAAACCAGAGCTAAGTTTTATAATTTCTATACAGATAAAACATGGGGAGCTTCAGCGTCATATCATCTATCTGTAGATTCGTCAAAACTCGGACTGGAGGAGACAGCCAGATACATAAAGGGCTTTATTGATAAGGCTCTAAACTTATGATTATTTTGACTATATTTGCATCCTGAAACTATGTATCACAATTAGATATACAGTTTCAGGATTTTCTATCAATAAGACCTTCACCACATTTTTGATTCAAACTGAGATTAATATATAATGCTTATTAATACACACTTCATTAAGGGAATAAAAATATTTTCAATAACCGGATTTTTTTTGCTTGCGCTAAATTCATGCACTGATACTACAGATCTATTTAACCCGGATTCTCTGGAGGAATTATATAAAAACAATTTCCCGGTAGAAAACATTTCGGCAAATACAGACTGGAAAACGGTAAGAGAGGTGACTACAGATATATTTATAGATTATGAATATGATATTGACAACAGGTACCTGATTGAAATATTTGATTCTAATCCTATGTCAACGGAAGATGCTATAAGGATGGATTACGCTTATGTCTCGAAAGTGACAAATAACAGATACACATCTAATCTATGCCTGCCTTTTTCTTCAGAGAGCCCGGCTATATGCATAACAGATCCTTTCGGACGCAAAATAGTGAAGGAGACCGTAATTGCAGATAACAAACTACAGTGTATATTTTCGGATAAACCTACAACTTCAGCAACAAAAACAGCAACGGATACACGATCTTTCACAATGCCGGATATGCCGTATTACAGTAATATACCCGACAACGCGATTGAACTATCTGACTGGATCAGTCAAAATGAATGGAACGGACTTCCATCAGACACAAATTTTAAGATTACAAAAAACATAAGTATATATCCGAATCACTGGGGCAGCTATAATACGAAAATATTTGTAGCAGCGGAATGGATAATGGACACACAGTACATACAAGGTGGTCTGGAGATAATTGTTATGCCTACAGGAGTTATCAAAGAGAGTAACAGCAGTGGCATTATCGTAACAGGCAACTCCGGGTTTAACGTAATGGAAGGAGGACAGTTAAGTCTATCTTCTTTAGCATTTAAAAATAACGGGATATTTAATAATGCCGGGAAA
>CAMTOT010000261.1 GCA_947074165.1 uncultured Bacteroidales bacterium | reverse complement strand
ATTTTTGGTCACGGTCTGACGTCAATAGAAGAAAGTTTTGCTAACATTAAGCAACTTGAGAATTTGGATTTAGGAAGTAATAACTTTTCAACAATTCCTCCTGTTCTTAATCCAACAAATTTCCCTTCACTAAAAAGTCTGGATCTTTGTTCTAACAGACGTTCTAATAGTGATGACTTAAGCTCTATGAATCTTAAGGATATAGGTCTTTATCTAAGTTTAGATAAAAATGAGTCTGACCATCAGGCTATTGTTAATCTATTCTCTTGGGAGTCATTAGAATATTTAAGACTATCTTTCAACTTCATTGAAGGTACTATACCTGACATGGCTGACTACCCTGTCAGATATACAGCTGAAGAGGTAAACTCTAACGATACATTGCCTGCTATGCTTATTGGCACTCCTAAAGTATTGCCTAATGTTCACACGTTCTCTTTGAACCTGAACATGTTTACAGGTAATCTGCCGCAATGGATACTTTACCACCCATGCCTATGGAACTGGAACCCGTATTCACTACTTTTCTATCAGGAAGGTTTCAACTCTGATGGTAAAAAAGCAGGTTTTGATAATGAGCCGGCTAATCTGGATTACTACTACGAACAGTATCCACTTAGAAAGCCTACTTTAAACGACTAAACAAATTATGAATAAAATACATTTCATGTTGGCAGCTGCGGGGGTAATATCCCTTGCAGCTTGTACAAACGAGAACTTACTTGACGACAGAACTCCAGTTCAACCGGAAACAGAAGCTCCCGTATTGGGCAAGATTCCGGGTGAATTGATGCTGAAAATTAAACCTGAAATTGTTGAACACGTAGAAGCTCAGGCTACTGCTACAAGAAGCAGCAATGGAAGATCAGGTGTTATTTCTCTTGATAGAGCTTTAGAGATTATTGGTACTTATAAATTCGAGCGTGTATTCCCTATTGACACTCGCAACGAAGAACGTACCCGTAAATCAGGTCTTCACCAATGGTACGTAGTACGCTTTGATGAAAACATTGATGTTGAGAAAGCATATACAGAACTATCTCAATTGTCAGAGATCACTGCTGTTCAATATAGCCACGCTATCAAACGCGGTTACCAGCCTCGCAAAGCAACTGTCGTTTCTGACAATGCTGCGAGAGCAATCTCTTCAAGAGAAACAAATGCGGATTTCAACGACCCTCTTATTTCTCAGCAATGGGGATATATAAATACAGGTGACCAGGCTGTGGTTTCTCCTTCTGTAACAGGTCTTGATGTAAACTGTGCTGAAGCATGGAAAAGATGTACAGGCGATAACTCTATCATTGTTGCAGTACTTGATGAAGGTGTGATGTACGATCACGAAGACCTAAAAGACAACATGTGGATTAATCCGGGTGAGATCTTCTACAGCAAAGAAGATAACGACGGTAATGGATACGCAGGTGACGTTTACGGATACAACTTCGTTTTCGACAATGGTGTAATTACTTACAACGACCCGAACGATACAGGTCACGGTACTCACGTAGCCGGAACTGTAGCTGCCGTTAATAACAACGGAGTTGGTGTAGCAGGTGTTGCCGGTGGTTCAGGTAATGGAGATGGTGTTAAGATTATGTCTTGCCAGGTATTCTCAGGAGACTATGGTGTATCTCTATACAATGAAGCCAGAGCTATAAAATATGCTGCCGACAATGGTGCTGTGATTTTGCAGTGTAGCTGGGGTTATAACTCTGCTCTTGCAGATCCTCTTTCTTACTATGTAGGACCGGGAAGCGACAAACAATGGATGAACATGTATCCTTTGGAAAAAGAGGCACTTGATTATTTCATTCACAACGCAGGTTCTCCAAACGGAGTAATCGAAGGTGGTTTAGCAATATTTGCCTCAGGTAACGAGAGCGCGGGTATGGCAGCTTATCCTTCTGCTTATGGTGATTATATCAGCGTTGCATCTCTTTCTGCCGATGGTACTCCTTCAAACTTTACTAACTTCGGTAAAGAGATCAAAATCTCTGCTCCGGGTGGTGATAGTGATTATCACAAAGGTGACCATGGTAAAATCCTTTCTACAGTGCCAGTAAACGGTAAATCGGGATACGGATTTATGGAGGGAACGTCAATGGCTTGTCCTCATGTATCAGGTGTAGCAGCTTTGGGTCTTTCATATGCGGCACAGCAGAAACGTCACTTCAAAGCGAGCCAGTTTAAAGAGTTGATGTACGAAGCTTGTACTCCTACAGAACAATTCTTTACTGACACAAAATATTTCTGGTTACGCTATGAGTATTTCGGTGAAGTAAATCTTGCTTCTATGAATCCTGGCAACTACAGAAATAAAATGGGTTACGGACTTATCGACGCCAACAGACTTCTTTCTCTTGTAGACGGAAGCGGATTTGAGATGAAAGTTCCTAATACATATGTAGCGGTTAATAATACTACTGTTATTGAGTTCTCTAGATTCTTCAATGACTTAAGAGGTACTTCAATTACTTGCTCAGTAGCAGATTCTGAAATTGCGGAAATCACCGTAGAAGGAACTAAAGCTACTATTAAAGGTAAAAAAGCAGGCTCTGTTAATGCTACTATGACTATAAGCGACGGTAGAACTCAGACATTTGTTATCACTGTACGTAAAAGCACAGGAAATAACGGTTGGTTATAATCATTAATAATAATAAAGAATATACAGATGAAATCAATTCTTAAAATAATGATGCTGTTCGCATTACTTGTTGGTTTTACTTCATGCAGCAATGATGATGAACCTGGATATACAGACCCGAGCCTTGAAGCCAGCAATATTACTGTTGCCGGTACATGGGAACTTACGGAATGGCTTGGCGAACCTCTTACTGACGGACTTTACTGCTATATCACTCTTGATAGAAAAGAAAAGACTTACGTTATGTATGAAAACATGGGTAGTATGACCGCTCGTAAGAAAACAGGTAACTACACTATCAGCAAAGATGAAAACGATGAAACTATCGACTTAATCACAGGCGACTATGATTACGGCAACGGTGAGTGGAACAACGTTTACAAACTGAAAGTTTACAAAGACAAAATGATCTGGACTGTATACGAAGATGATTCTGATGTATCTGTTTACACTCGTGTAAATAAGGTACCTGAAGATATTATCGCTCAGACTAAATTGGCTGAATAATATTTATCGTCTGGTCTAAAAACTTAATATTAAGCTCCCTATTTGGCAAATTCGCTGAATAGGGAGCTTTTTTTACATAATTATTTTTAATTGTTTTTTTAAGTAACCATGAGAATTGTAGTTATTTAGATTTGTATCTTTGGCTTTCCAAATAAAAATAGTACTATCAATATATGCAACCATTTGTTCATCTTCACGTTCACTCCCAATACTCGATTCTCGACGGACAGGCCTCGATACCTGCTCTTGTAGACAAAGCGATGAAAAACGGGATGAAAGGTATTGCTGTGACCGACCACGGCAATATGTTTGGTATAAAAGAGTTTTTCAATTACACAAAAAAGAAAAATGGTGCCAAAAACGGCGAAATAAAAGATCTGAACAAAAAATTAAAAGCTCTTGACCCTGAAACTGATTCTACTCAGATAGAGGAGATAAAATCTCAGATTGCCGCTTTAGAGGCTTCATTGTTTAAGCCAATCTTCGGTTGTGAAGTTTATGTGGCAAGACGTGGACGCTCGAGCAAGAATGGCAAGGAGGATCAGAGCGGACATCACTTAATACTGCTTGCGAAAAACAATAAAGGTTATCATAACCTTATTAAACTTGTATCAATGGCTTGGGTTGAGGGATATTACTATCGCCCGCGAGTTGATAAAGAGATTCTGGAAAAGTATTCAGAAGGACTTATCGTATCATCTGCATGTCTTGGGGGGGAGATCCCTCAATATATTATGCGAGATAATATTGAAAAAGCGGAAGAAGCTATATCATGGTTTAAAAATATTTGGGGTGATGATTATTATCTTGAGATACAGCGTCACAAAACAGACAATCCAAACGCCAACCGCACCGTTTATCCGGAGGAGGAGAAGGTTAATACAGTTGTGCTTGAGCTGGCAAAAAAACATAATGTAAAGGTTATATGTACCAACGATGTCCACTTCGTAAATGAAGAACACGCGGAGGCTCATGACCGTCTTATATGTCTTAATACGGGGAGAGATCTTGAAGATCCTAACCGTATGAGATACACAAAACAGGAATGGATGAAGACACAGGAAGAGATGAACGAACTCTTTGCTGATGTACCTGAATCTCTTGCCAATACAGCAGAGATATGTGATAAGGTGGAGTTCTACACTATTGATCACGGTCCTATTCTTCCTAATTTCCCACTTCCTGAAGGTTTTGATAATGACGACGACTATCTGAAACACATCACATACGAAGGTGCTAAAATGCGCTGGGTTGAGATGAACGATGAGCAGAAAGAGCGTGTAGACTTCGAACTTGCCACTATCAAGAACATGGGATTCCCCGGATACTTCCTTATCGTGCAGGACTTCATTGCGGCTGCACGTGAGATGGGTGTATCTGTAGGTCCGGGTCGTGGTTCGGCAGCCGGCTCAGCCGTTGCCTACTGTCTGAAAATTACGGATATAGATCCTATTAAATATGACCTCCTTTTCGAACGTTTCCTGAATCCGGATCGTATATCGCTACCCGATATTGATATCGACTTTGATGATGACGGACG
>CAMTOT010000260.1 GCA_947074165.1 uncultured Bacteroidales bacterium | reverse complement strand
CGAGATCTACACTAGGACGTACACTCTTTCCCTACACGACGCTCTTCCGATCTTGCATATTTTGCAGGTACGATAACTGTAGCCTTATCACAGGAGAGTGTGGATAAAGGTTCTTTATCAGCGAGTTTTGAAACTAATACAATATATTATATTGAAGATGACAAAACGGGGGCGCAGGTTCCTACAGATAATATTGGGTCAAATAATTATCTGAAAGTCGATTATACATATAAAGGTTTTACAACAGGTTTCCAGATAGAATCATATCAACCTGCATTGTATGGTTATCCTTCAGAACTTGAGGGTTCTAAGTTTATAAACTATTATGCCGGATGGGCAAAGGATAACTTTACTGTTATCGCCGGAAGTTTCTATGAACAGCTTGGTAGCGGTTTGCTATTCAGAAGCTGGGAAGATAGAACTTTGGGCTTTAATAACGCAATGATGGGTGCCAAATTTTCCTACAACTTTAATAACTATATCAATGTAAAAGGTATGTGGGGAGCACCTCGCCTTGGTATGGAGTATTCTGAAACACAGATGAGAGCTGTTGACCTGAGTATATCTATCGCTGATATATTATCATGGAAGAGGACTAGCCTTTTTATTGAGGGTTCGGTATTGAATAAATATGAGGCACTGCCTACAGATTTGGTTGCTGAAGGAGAAAAAGAAAATGTAAACGGATATTCTGCCAGAATAAATTACGAACATTCAGGGTTCTCTTTTAAAGGTGAATATGTAGATCTTGGTAATAAGTTTATAAATATGCCATTATTAATAGACGGTGAGTATGTGGAGTGGCATAAAAAGAAAGGAAATGCCCAATTATTGGAACTGGGCTATAGCAAAAAAGGGCTTGGTATAACAATGACGGGACGTCGTCTTGAATGGATGGCAACAACTATTGACCGAAATAATGCCAGCATCGCTAATATTACCAACTATGTGCCTGCCATGAGTACGCAGTATACATATATGTTGACTACACTGCATCCGTACAATCCGCAGACAGGTCTTATGACTATGGGAGGTACTAATAGCGGAGAAATAGGAGGTCAGATTGATCTGTTTTACAATTTCAAGAGAGGTTCATTTCTTGGAGGTAAACGCGGAATGAAGGTTCACGCTAACTACTCATCTTACTACACAATCCAAGAGGAAGATTCTTATAAAGCTGGCAGAATGTTGTTTAAAGACTTTAGCGCTGATATAGAGAAACAGTGGAGTAAAAAGCTTAAAACGTCTTTGCTGTACTCTTATCAGGAATATAACCCTGATTATGGTTTAAGCAACAGAACAAATCTGTCCAATATTGTAGTAGCTGATATTCTTTACAAGTTTACCAATAGATTTTCAACAAGAGTAGAGTTGCAATATCTGACTTCACAGGAAAATGAAAAAGACTGGATGGCAGGTTTGCTGGAAGTTAATTATTCTCCAAACTGGAGTGTATTCGTAAGTGATATGTATAACAGTGGTGACACTAAAGTACATTACTATAATGTTGGTGCCGCTTATACAGCATCAAATATGAGAGCGGGATTAAGCTACGGACGAGTGAGAGAGGGATTTGTATGTTCCGGAGGGGTTTGCCGAAGAAGTCCTGCATATACCGGGCTTAACCTGAGTCTGGTATTTTTATATTGATTTGTCGCAATAATATGGTCTGCTAAATATATACCTGAGAGGATAGTATAGACATATAGAAATTAAAATCAGAGATATGAAAAAATTAAAATTTATTTTTTCCGCAATGTTTATTGGCATTGCGGGTCTAAGTGTTGTTTCCTGTAGCGGAACATCGGATGAGCAGGATACTCCGGTTATCACCAAAAGAGAATATGTAAAAATTATTGCCGATAAAGCTGTTATTGAGGCAGATGGGGTAGATAAAGTTACATTCTCCATTATTGATAATAATGGAGTAGATCTTACAAAAGATAGCTATATAAAGAACGTTACAACAGGTTCTGCATGGAGAAAAGGTGTTAATACCTTCACACACAACGAAAATTCTACTGTTAAATTTACTGCTACAGCATATGATGAAAGCAGTAGCTATAAAGCAGATACTATCGAGGTTGTTATCCAAAACAGAAAGAAATATGAGTTGTATAAAAAGAGGGTTGCTGTTTTTAAAGTGACAGGAACTTGGTGCGTAAACTGCCCTTCAATGACAACTATGATAAAGGAGTATGAAAAGACAAATCCTGATAGAATCATAGAGATGTCATTCCATGCATCTTCTGATACAGGAAAAGATCCGTTTCATCAAAACTCGACAGTTTCTCTGTTTAATGCAATGAGTATGAAAGGTTTTCCTTCATCTGTTTTTGATTTGTACCCTACTACATTATTGACAAACCCTGCATCAACACTATTTAAGGAGTCGGTAAGTAAAGAACATGCTGCTGAGCCTGCAATATGTGGTATAAAGGTAAAAACCACTTATGACGAGCAGAATAAAACAATATATGTTGATGCGTCTGTAGCGGCAGATAAAAAAGGTGAGTTTGAGCTTGCTTATGTATTACTTCAGGATGGTATTGTATCTTATCAAAATGGAGGTTCAGATAACTATGTACATAATAATATAGTAGTAGGAACGAGTGAAAACTTTTTGGGATCAGAAAATAAAGTAGCTATTGAAGCTGGCAAAACTCACGATTTTGAGAGATTCACAATGGGGGCTGGTTATGAAGCTGCTACAAAGACACGAATATTGGTTTACGCGATCATTAAGAAAGATGGCATTAATGTGGTAAACAATATTGTAGAATGTGAACTTGGAAAAGAAATCAATTACGAGGAAAATGCTGATTAAGTACTATAAATTATGAGAAAAACAATTTACAAACTGATTGCTCTTCTGATCTCGGCTATAATCATGTTTTCTTGTTCGGGTAGTGATAATGAAGAGGTTGTTGATCCTAATTCAATAATATTGGGCGTAAGCAAAAAAACAATTCAGGCAAATGGCAGTGATGCCGCTGCACTGTCTGTGTCAAGAGATGGAGTTGATATTACATCGGGTTCGGTAGTAGAGATTATCGCCATAGATGATACCGAACTGCCTGTGCCGACAAAATTAAGCCGTGGTGCTAAGGAGTTCTGTACGGTGACTCCCGGTAAATATAGATTAAGAGCTTCTTATTATGAGGGGGGTACCTCATACAGCGTAAACACAGTTGATATCACTGCTACAGAATCATCTTTTGGTAAATACCACAGAAAAATGCTGGCTATGCAGTTTACTTCAGTAGGATGTACAAACTGTCCCTCACTGTCTACTTATATAAAAACACTGATGTCTGATGATGATTATAAAGATAAGCTTGTACCGGTATCTTTTCATATGGACTTCATGGGAACAGACCCAATGACATTCAAACACACATCGACGTATATGAACCTGTTTGGTCAGCAGGGACTTCCGGCTTTTTATCTGGATTTCAGAAAAGAAGCTAACGCATTATGCAAGTTGCCTGACTTACAGAATCTGATTAATACCATTTACGCGGAAGAGAATACAGCTTGTGGTGTCGCGATAGAGTCTGTTTATGATGATGCTTCAAGAAAACTTACAATATCAGCCAAAGTAACAAGTGAGTTTGATAACAGCAGACTTAAGGTATTGGCTTATTTGATTGAGAATGACATTAGATCGCCGCAAGGAGGCACTCCAAGTACAGAGCCATATTATCATCAAAATGTAGTAAGAGATTTACTAAGTAACAGTCACTATGGAGATAAGCTAAATCAGGTTAGCGCTGATGTAGAAAAGTCAATTAAATATACTACTACGGTTAATTCAGGCTGGAATACATTAAATATGAAGGTTGTAGTGTGCGTAATGGCTACAAAAGACGGAGGTAATTCTTATTATGTTACTAATGCGACGGAATGTGCTGTAGGCTCATCTGTAGATTATATATATACTAAATAAATATGATTAAAATAACAAGTATACTACGTCTGCTGCTTTTCCTTTGTTTATTGTCTTCATGCTCCGGAAGCAAAGACGACACAGAAATAATGAATGTAGAATTATCGACTTCAAAAAAGGCAATCATTGCGGATGGATTAGACAAGGCTGAGTTTACAGTTCTCCTTAACGGAGTTGATGTTACGGATGATGCTAAAATCTACGATGCTGATACAGATACGGCTTTAAAATTTACTCATTTCTCAACCGAAGAAGCCGGTGTATATAAATTTTACTCCGTAGTAAATAGTGTAAAGAGTAATATTGTGACTATCACTTCCGAAAGTGGAGTAACACCAATAGAATATAAAAGACACATTGCAATATTTAAGTTCACAGGTACATGGTGCACCTTCTGTCCGCTTGCCGGAACACAGATTGACTACTTGCTGTCAAAACCGAAATATACCAATGGTCATGTTATTGCATTTCACGGAGGTTATGAGTATGAACCAATGATAATCCCTGAAACAGAGATCTTATATAAGCATTTTAAACTTGAGGGTTATCCGTCGGCATCTATAGATATGCGAGATAAGTCTAATTCAACGAATATGACAACGGCTACAAGAGATGCAATGGATAGCTCATTGACTGAGTATCCGGCATACTTCTCTGTATCAGTTGAGTCTAAAGCTGATGAAAATAATAAAAATGTAAAAGTTGATAGATCGGAAGAGCACACGTCTGAACTCCAGTCACCGCTCATTATC